>JAVBYK010000282.1 GCA_030824095.1 bacterium | reverse complement strand
GAGGTCGTGCACGAGTGGTTTGTGATTGACGCGACCGACAAGGTCCTCGGACGAGTAGCCAGCGAAGTTGCTCTCCGTTTGCGCGGCAAACACAAGGCCATTTACACGCCTCACGTCGATACCGGCGATTTCATCATCGTCACCAATGCATCCCAGCTCCGCGTCACTGGCGCCAAGTCGCTGGACAAGGTGTATTACAGCCACTCCGGTTACCCCGGTGGCATTTCCAGCACCAACTTCCGTGACATGCAATCGCGTTTCCCCGGTCGTGCTCTGGAAAAAGCCGTCAAGGGCATGCTGCCCAAGGGTCCCCTGGGCTACGCCATGATCAAGAAGCTCAAGGTTTACGGTGGTGCTGAGCATCCCCACACAGCCCAGCAGCCCAAGGTTCTGGACATCCCCGGTATTTCTGCCAATGCAGTGAAACGTGAGGCCGCCAAATGATCGGTGAATGGAACAATGGCACCGGCCGTCGCAAATCCAGCGTCGCCCGCGTGTTTCTGAAAAAAGGCTCCGGCCAAATCGTCGTCAACGGCAAGGACATCCAGCAGTTCTTCGGTCGTGAAACCTCGATCATGATCTGCAAGCAGCCCCTGATGCTGACCAACCACGCCGAAACCTTTGACATCATGGTCAATGTGGCCGGTGGCGGTGAGTCCGGCCAGGCCGGTGCAGTGCGCCACGGTATTACCCGTGCCCTGATCGATTACGATGCGACGCTCAAGCCCGAGCTGAGCAAAGCCGGCTTCGTGACGCGTGACGCGCGTGAAGTCGAGCGTAAGAAGGTCGGCTTCCACGGCGCCCGCCGTCGCAAGCAGTTCTCCAAGCGCTAATTCGGATCACACCCCGAATCGAGACCGCCCCAGCTTTGCTTGGGCGGTTTTTTTGTTTCTGGAGGACCAAGCTTCATGCGTTTTCGTTTGCTACGCCGCCGGCTGACCATCAGCGCACCGCGCATGGCGGTGCGCAGTGCGTTGCCCTGGCCGTTTCGCTGGGCCATGCTGGCCATCGTGCTGGGTTTCTGTGCCGCCATTGGGCTGTGGGCGTTCGAGTTCGGCAAGGACATTGCAGGCCTGGAGCGGGGCTCCAAGGAAGAGCTGATGCGCCTGCGCACCGAGGTGGCCGAGCTGCATACGGAGCTGGCCGCCGTCAAAGCCCAGCGCGACCAGGCGCAATCGGTTGCCAACACGGCCGGAACCCTGGTGACAGCCGAGAAGGCTGCCCAGGAGCGGCTGGTGGCACAAACCAAGCAGCTGGAGCTGGAGAACCGCTCGCTGCGGGATGATCTGGGTTTCTTTGAAAAACTGATTCCCGCCAGCAGCGTGGACGGGTTGGCCATTCGCGGTCTGCAGGCCGAGATGGCCGAAGCCAGCAAGCTAAAATGGCAGGTGCTGGTGATCCAGTCGGGCAAGAACCCGGGGGAGTTCAACGGTCGCCTGGAGCTGACTTTCACCGGCTTTCAAAACGGGAAACCCTGGTCCGCTGTGCTGCCGGGCGAGTTGCCTGCCATCAAGGTCCGCCAATACGGTCGCATGGGCGGCGAGTTCGAGGTGCCTGCCCAGGTGCAGGTCAAAGGGGTTTCGGCCAGGGTGATGGATGGCGCAGTCGCACGGGCCACGCAATCCATCAAGTTGTAGTCATTCAACGAGGTTTTTCATGTTCAACAAGAAAAAGCAGCCGCCCATCAAGAGCCTGATTGCCGAAGGCAGCCAGATTACCGGCAACATCAGTTTCACCGACGGCCTGCGGGTCGATGGCACCATCACCGGCAACATCCACGCAGGCGATGACGTGGCCAGCATCCTGGTGATTTCCGAGATCGCCACCGTGACCGGTGAAATCGTCGCCGACCACATCATCATCAATGGCCATGTCAAGGGCCCCATCCACGCCCGCAAAATGCTGGAACTCCAGCCCAAGGCCCGGATCGAAGGGGATGTGGACTATGCCGCACTGGAAATGCACCAGGGTGCGCTGATCACCGGTCAATTGCGCCCGCTGCTGGCCGAAGAGGAAAAGCCCACATTGAAGCTGGCGGCAAATAACCAGTAAAAGAATTCCCGAGCGAATTGCTGTAGTATTGTCGCAATTCCCGATTTCACCGGAGTCACTCCATGAACGCAGTAGCCGAAAACATCCAGACCGAAATGCCCGCCCCCATCCTGTTCACCGACAGTGCGGCGGCCAAAGTGGCAGACCTGATCGCCGAAGAAGGCAACCCCGAACTGAAACTGCGCGTGTTCGTGCAGGGCGGTGGTTGCTCGGGCTTCCAGTACGGATTCACCTTTGACGAGATCACCAACGAAGACGACACCACCATGACCAAGAATGGCGTGTCCCTGCTGATCGATGCAATGAGCTACCAGTATCTGGTGGGCGCAGAAATCGATTACAAGGAAGACCTGCAGGGCGCCCAGTTCGTCATCAAGAACCCCAACGCCACCACAACCTGTGGTTGCGGCTCGTCCTTCTCCTGATAACTAGCTAGGTTTCGCCGGCTTCAGGCCGGGTAGATTGCACCCAGTATGCGGGCGCCTCGGGCGCCCGTAACGCTTTTTATGCCGGCCGTTTGGCCCAGCACGGTTTGGTGTGCCAGCCAAGCAAAAGCGGTAGCTTCCACCTGCAAGGGCGGCAGGCCAAATTCCTCAGATGACACGACCCGACAGCCAGGCAAGGCCTGTTGCAGTCGCTGCATCAAGTGGGTGTTGAGTGCACCGCCACCGCAGACGATCAATGTGCGGGTGTGCGGCGCCGTAGCCAGCACGCTGCGCGCACAGGCCTGCGCCGTGAGTTCGGTCAGCGTGGCCTGCACGTCCTGCGGCGCCAGCCCTTCCATCCCGACCATCTTGGTCTGCAGCCAGGGTGGATTGAACAGGTCGCGCCCCGTACTCTTGGGTGGTGGCTTGGCGAAGAAGGGTTCTGTCAGCAGGCGCTCCAGCAACGCAGCGTGCACCTGCCCCTGGGCCGCCCAGAGCCCGGCATCGTCAAAGTCTTTCCCGGTATGGGCCAGGCACCAGGCGTCCATCAGAGCGTTGCCGGGGCCGCAGTCAAACCCGCACAGGTCGGCCTGGCCTGGGTCCAACACCGTGATGTTGGAGATGCCGCCAATATTCAGCACCGCCAGCGTTTGATCGGGCTGGCCAAAGAAGGCCTGGTGGAATGGCGGCACCAGCGGTGCGCCCTGGCCGCCGGCGGCCACGTCGCGGCTGCGAAAATCCGCCACCACGGCGATGCCACACAGTTCGGCCAGCAGCGCCGGGCTGTTCAGCTGCAGCGTGTACCCCGTGCCGTCAAACTCCTGGGGCCTGTGCCGTACGGTCTGCCCATGGGCACCAATGGCCCGCACGGCACTTGCATCCACGCCGCTTTGGCGCAACACGGCCTGGACCTGATCGGCATAGACCCGGGCCAGCGCATTGGCCGCCAGGGCGGCACGGTGGAGTTCGTTGTCGGTGGGGGCGTTCAGGGCCAGGAGTTCGGCTTTGAGTTCAGGGGGGAGCGCGACGCTCACGTGCCCCAGCACGCGTGGGCGGGGGGCATCAAAGTCCACCAGCACGGCGTCCACTCCGTCCAGCGAGGTGCCGGAC
>JAVBYK010000161.1 GCA_030824095.1 bacterium | reverse complement strand
CCGCCCGAGAACGGGCATTGGGCTTCAGTGGACATGGTGCTTACTCCTGGGTTCATATGCAATAAACTGACCAAGCCAGTGTAGGTTTCAGTTACCTATCAATCCAGTTTGTTTTATTAATTCCTTCTATAGAGCAGTCCAATGTCCAGCAACACACCCCGCTACCCCCTGCCCGACCTCAACACCCTGCCCGCCGATCTGCAGGCCAAGATCCTGGAAGTGCAGGAGAAATCCGGCTTTGTGCCCAATGTGTTCCTGGCGCTGGCACGCCGCCCGGCCGAATGGCGCGCCTTCTTTGCCTACCACGATGCCTTGATGGCGCCCGATTCGGTGGGCCGCACCAGCGGCCTGACCAAGGGCGAGCGCGAGATGATCGTCACCACCACCAGTGCGGCCAACAGCTGCCTGTATTGCGTGGTGGCGCACGGCGCCATCCTGCGCATCTACGAGAAGAAACCCCTGGTGGCCGACCAGGTGGCCGTGAACTACCGCAAGGCCGACATCTCGCCACGCCAGCGCGCCATGCTGGACTTTGCGATGAAGGTCTGCCTGCAATCCGCCGAGCTGGAGGAAAGTGACTTCACCGCCTTGCACGCCCACGGGTTCAGCGATGAGGACATCTGGGACATTGGCGCCATCACCGCCTTCTTTGGCCTGTCCAACCGCATGGCCAACCTGTCGGGCATGCTGCCCAACCCCGAGTTCTATTTGATGGGCCGCGTGCCCAAGCAGAAGTAAGCCACCCGTGATGGCGCTGCCTGCGGTGGTGAGACGAAGCGGGCTGGCCTGCGCGGCCGCGCTGTGGCTGGCCGCTTGCTCGGCGCCACCCGCATCGCCACCGACACCACCCCAACCCGAGGCGACCAGCGGCTGGACGGCCAAACCCGGCTGGGCCACCCGCACCTATGCCGTGGCTGCCGCCAACCCGCTGGCCACACAGGCGGGACAGCACATATTGCAACTGGGTGGCAGCGCGGTGGATGCTGCCATCGCCGTGCAAATGGTGCTGACACTGGTGGAGCCCCAAAGCAGCGGGATCGGCGGCGGCGCGTTTCTGTTGCACTTTGACGGCCACCACACACAGGCCTTTGACGGGCGGGAAACGGCGCCCGCTGGTGCCACGCCGACCCTGTTCCTCAAACCGGACGGCAAGCCTCTGTCCTTCAAGGACGCCGTGGTCGGCGGACGCTCGGTCGGCGCGCCCGGCACCGTGACCATGCTGGCCCTGGCCCACCGGCAGCATGGGCGCCTGCCTTGGGCGCAGCTGTTTGCGCCAGCCATCCGTCTGGCTACCGAAGGCTTTGCCATCAGCCCACGCATGGCGACACTGCTGGCCAGTGAACAGGCGCTAAAAAAAGACCCAGTGGCCGCATCCTATTTCTACGGCCCGCAAGGCCAACCGTGGCCCGCGGGCCATGTGCTGCGCAACCCGGAACTGGCGGCGGTGCTGCAGCGCATTGCGGCCGAAGGACCGGATGCACTGATGCGTGGTGACATCGCCCACGCCATCGCAACCAAGGTGCAACGACACCCCACCAACCCCGGCACCTTGACCGAGCAGGACCTGGCCGCCTACGCCGCCGTGGTGCGCGAGCCGATGTGCGTTGACTACCGCGCCGCCACCCAACGGGACTACCGCCTGTGCGGCATGCCGCCGCCCAGCTCCGGCATGCTGGCGATGGGCCAGATCCTGGGCTTGCTGAGCCACACACCGGCTGCCACCTTGCCGCTGGAGAACGGCCTGCCCTCCAGCGACTGGCTGCACCTCTATACGGAAGCATCGCGCCTGGCGTTCGCCGACCGCGCCCAATTTGTGGCCGATCCGGCCTTTGTGCAGCCCCCGGCTGGCGACTGGAGCAGTCTGCTGGCGCCGGACTACATTGCCCAACGCGCCAGGCGGATCGACACCAGCCCCGGCAGCAAGGCCATGCCAGCCGCACCCGCTGGCCAGCCCGGCACCGTACAACTCGGCTACGCGCCCATGCCGCTGCAGCCTGAATACGGCACCTCGCACATCTCGGTAGTCGATACCTTTGGCAACGCGCTGGCGATGACCACCACCATCGAAGACGGCTGGGGCTCGCGCTTGATGGTCAACCGCGGTGTCGGCCTGCACGGTGGTTTCCTGCTGAACAATGAGTTGACTGACTTCAGCCTCAGCCCCACGGACGCCAGTGGCCGCCCAATCGCCAACCGCGTGGAGCCGGGCAAACGGCCGCGCTCCAGCATGGCGCCCACGCTGGTGTTCGACAAGGCTACCGGCCAACTGGTGCTGAGCGCCGGCAGCCCCGGTGGCGCGATGATCATCCACTTCACGGCCAAGACGCTGGTCGGCGCACTCAACTGGAATTTGAATGCCCAAAAGGCCATTGACCTGCCCAACTTCGGCACGCTGGGTGGTCCGTTGCTGCTGGAGGAAAAACGCTTTACCCCCGCGACCGTGCAGGCCCTGCGCGCGCGCGGCCACACGGTCGTGGAAGCGCCTATGCCGAGCGGGCTGCAAGCGATCCAGCGCACGTCCACCGGCTACTTTGGTGGTGCCGATCCGCGGCGCGAGGGTGTGGTGCTGGGGGATTGAGGGCTACCACCACGGGTAGAACGGCGGCATGTCGGTCGACGTCTTGCCCTGAAACTCGGCGCTGCGCTTCTCCAGAAAGGCCTTGACGCCCTCTTTGCCGTCACCCACGCTGGTGTAGAACATGGCCAGCGAATCCACCTGGTGGGCAGCCAGTGGGTGCGGCTGGGCGGAGTTGCGGTACAGCATCTGACGGGCCAGGGCCGTAGCGACGGGCGAACGCTTGTCGGTCATGCGGTGGGCCAGCTTGTGGGCCTCGGCCAGCAACTGGTCGTGCGGGACGATGGCCTTGATCAGGCCGCCGCGCAGGGCTTCCTCGGGCTCCAGGATGTCGGCGGTGTAGACCCATTCCAGCGCCTGCGAGATGCCGACGATGCGTGGCAGGAACCAGCTGGAACACGCCTCAGGCACGATGCCAATGCGGCCAAACACAAAGCCGATACGCGCCTTGTCGGATGCCAGACGCACGTCCATGGGCAGGGTCATGGTGGCGCCAATGCCGACCGCCGCGCCATTGATCGCGCCAATGACCGGCTTGGTGCAGTCGTACACCGCCAGCGAGATCATGCCGCCGGTGTCGCGCACGCCCTGGATGATTTCCGGGTCTTCCAGCCGTTGCTGCATGTCGTCCATGGTGGGCTGCAGGTCTTCGTTCAGGCCGAATACGTTGCCGGGCCGGCTCAGGTCCATGCCGGCGCAGAAGGCCTTGCCAGCACCGGTGACCACAATGGCGCGCACCGCATCATTGGCGCTGGCCGAGCGGTAGAAATCGACCAGCTCATGGGCCATGTCGACCGTGAAGGAATTCATCTGTTCGGGACGGTTCAGGGTCAGCGTCAAAATGCCGTCGTCGAGCTGGGTGGAAAGCGTGGTGTAGTTCATGGCACCAGTTTAGGCGGGTGGCCAAACGGCTGGTGCAGCAAAGGTGACATCCACCTCCGGTCAAACATCCGGCTGCGACTTCCTACAATCCCGGTATGGCCATCCCCCAAAGTTTTCTGCAGGAACTGCTCGCCCGTG
>JAVBYK010000048.1 GCA_030824095.1 bacterium | reverse complement strand
ACGCACAGCTTGGTTACCTTCGTTCTTGAGTTACTACAACGCTCGCAGACCGCATTCGGCTCTGGGCTATAAACCTCCAGCCTCCCGACTTGGCCGGAATAACCTATTGAAACTCAACATCTAGGCGTCGCAAGTCGGCAGTACTTCGCGTGAGTTCAGCTGGGTAAATGAACCCTTTGATATGGAAGACCTCCATGCCCTTTCGCGGGTCCAAACCGATTTCCAAGGCCCAACCGCTAGTGCCAATTGGAACAGCGTGCGCCACCGAAACGACGAATTTTTCACCTTCAAACTCAAGAAGTACGCCCGATGCCTGGGCGACGACCCGGCTTGCTTCATCCAGTTGCATCAGAGGAACGCTCGTCGTGAGCGCCCATTCGAGCCATTCGTTCACTTCGGAGGGGGTGACCACTTTGAGACTTAACCTATTGGCCAAAGCGTCGAAAGGTGCATCCGGACAAGCTGTTTGTTAGCTGCTTCGAAAATTTATAGCGCCATCGCTTTTGTTAATGCGGGGTGCGGCGTTCCATACCAGCGGATATGCAACCAATGAATGTACTTGCGTGTTCCAAAAAAAGTTACCCCTGCTATTCCCAATATTGCAGCCTTCAATAGAAGCATCGCCACCATACCTTCCGAAATTGCTGAATTTTCAAATACCCATGTCGCAACTGGAAGGATACCGATGACTTGCCACGCGAAAACGATCCCAGCAATCGCGCGTAAGAGCCGTAGGAACAGAAAAGAGATGCCTACTACCAAGCCCTTGTTCTCTACGCTTCTCTCCCTTGGCATTCGCGGCATTGAACTGCCGTTAGTTCTTGTTAGCAGCCAGGCAACAGCGGCGACCAATATAGCTACGACCCATTGGGCCAAAAGTACGCCCACATTGGCCGAAGCAACTAAATAGCCTTTTTTGGGCGGGTCAAAGAGAAATCCATACCCCATGTTCATCTCCGTGCCCTGACTCACGATATGGAAAGGTGGGTACAGCATCATTCCAACTGCAACGACAACAAAGACAAGTAAGACGGCTCTTTGTCCTGAGTTCATATCCATGCACTCCCTTAGTTCCGCTATTCACAAATTCCACAAATCTGCGAAATTCCAGGGTGGGCCGTCGAATCGCTTGGCAATCGAACACCGAGACTTTTCACAAAATCATGCACTCACTTCGGTCGACTGGCCTTACAGACGGACTGAGTTTCAAAGTGGCTCGCTAGCTTAGCGTAGTTTCGACAAACTCACCCCAAATAGAAGTGCCCAGCTATGCTGAACCCGAACGCTGGCAGTCCGTCCGTCGAGTCACCCTATGAGCTAAATTGCTGCAACTTTAGTAGCACATAAGTCAATAAATTCGAGGGCTAGAGGCCAATTCTATAAAAATCCCTTCCGATGTAGGTCAGGCCACAGCCGCCTGCATCGTGATTGCCACCCCACCCAGCACCGCATTGCCCGACAACGGATCACGCCGTTGGTCATCCAGCAGCGCATTCACGTTGGCGCCGGGTCGCTCGGCCGCGACACGCAGTTGCGCACCGGGGGCGTCGTGGCCCCAGCCGTGTGGCAGGCTCACGACGCCGGGCATCATCTCCGCGCTGACGTGGACCTGCGCGCGCACCTGGCCGCTGGCGCTGCGGATGTCAGCCAGCGCACCGTCCTGCAAGCCCAGGCGCTGGGCGTCCACTGGGTGGACCAGCGCGGTGCAGCGGAACGGGCCTTTGGCCAGAATCGGCAGGTTGTGCATCCAGCTGTTGTTGGTGCGCACATCGCGCCGGCCGATGATGACCAAATCGGGCGCTGGCCCCCGCAGATCCTGCACAGCGCGCTGCAAATCTTGTAGCAAGCTGGGTGGCGCCAGCTCCACCTTGCCGCTGGGCGTGCGCAGCATCTCGGGGATGCGGGGCTGCAGTTCGCCCAGGTCAATGCCGCCTGCTACGTTGGAAGCCTGCACCTTGGCCAGCGTCAGGCCGTCGGGCTTGCGGCCCCACTGGTCGCCATAGGGGCCGCTGCGCAACGCCACTTCCAGCGTGCGTTGCGGGCCTTTCAAACCCTGGGTCGCCGCGATGACGGCAGCGGCATGATCGCCAAACAGGCGCTGGGCGTCTTCGGCAAACTGGGCGTCGTCCAGTGCGTTGGCGTCGATGTCGGCGCCTTTGCCTCGGGCGATGGCTGCCAGCTTCAACAGCGTCTGCCATTCCTCGGGCTGGCCGGGCGCGGCCGGCAGCACCGGCGGGCTGTAGCGCGCGTGGTTGCGCCAGGAGAGTTGGGGGAAGGCGACGTCGTAGTGGAAGTCTTCCAGCGGCGACACGCCGGGCAGGATCACGTCGGCATGGCGTGTGGTCTCGTTCAGGTATATGTCCATGCTGACCATGAAGTCCAGCGTGTCGAGCGCTTTCGCCAAGCGCGGGCCGTTGGGGCTGGACAGCACGGGGTTGGTGGCCACCGTGAACAGGGCGCGGATCTGGCCCTCGCCGGGTGTCTCGATCTCTTCGGCCATGCAGGTGATAGGCAGTTCGCCATACACCTCGGGCGCGCCGCTGACGCGGGCGTGGTGGCGCCCGGTGGTCACGCCCTTGCCTACGCCTGGCTTGCCGGCGGTGTTGGAGGCAAACGCGGCCGATTTGGCGAACAGCGCGCCGCCTTCGCGGTCCAGGTTGCCGGTCAGCGTGTTGAGCACGTCGACCAGCCAACTGGCCAATGTGCCGTATTCCTGTGTGCAGGTGCCGATGCGCGCATAGACAGCGGCGCGGGGGGCACCGGCCAGGTCACGCGTCAAGGTGCGGATGGTGTCGGCGCTGATGCCACAGCGTGCGGCCACGGCCTCGGGCGTGAAGGGCGCCACCGCCTGTTGCACTTCGGTCACTCCGTTGACCCAGTCAGCGACGTTGCCCAGCTTCACCAGGCCCTCGGCAAACAGCGTGTGGACCATGGCCGCCAGCAGGAACACATCGGAGTTGGGGCGCAGAAAAAAGTGGGCATCGGCCACGGCGGCAGTCTCGGTGCGGCGTGGGTCGATAACGACCAGCTTGCCGCCCCGCGCCTGCAGCGCCTTGGCCTTGCCTTTGAAGTCGGGCACGGTCCACATGCTGCCGTTGCTGACCAGCGGATTGGCGCCCAACACCAGCAGATAGTCGGTGCGGGCAATATCGGGCAGGGCCACCGACAACCAGTGGCCGAACATCAGGCCGCTGGAGAGTTGCTTGGGCATCTGGTCCAGCGTGGAGGCCGAGAACACATTCTTGGTGCCGAGTGCGCGGGCCAGCTTGCCAAAGTAGGTCAGCAGGCCGATCTTGTGGGCCGACGGGTTGCCCACCACCACGGCCGTGGCGTTGCGGCCGTGCTGTGCCATCAGCGGCGGCAGGCGGCGTGCGATTTCGGCATAGGCCTCGTCCCAGCTCGCTTCTTCAAACACGCCGTTGCGCTTGATCAGTGGTGTGCGCAGGCGGTCCGGGTCTTCGTGCAGGTCTTTCAGCGCCACACCCTTGGGGCAGATGTAGCCGGCGCTGAAGACGTCGGCCTCGTGGCCGCGGATGCTGATGACCTTGCCAGCCTGGACCTTGATCTCCAGCCCGCAACAGGCTTCGCACAGGGGGCAAAT
>JAVBYK010000462.1 GCA_030824095.1 bacterium | reverse complement strand
CCATCCATCCTAGGGCGCGGCGACGACAGTCACCCTCCCGGCTGGATCACTGAACAGTATTCCGGCCTCCGGATCAAACGAAAAGACCCCATCCGAAAGTTCCGTGCGTAAACGCGCCACCTTGCTGCCAAACGCCAGATCGACGGCCCCTTCCACCGCCAGCCTGACTTCAACCCGGGCCTGCAGGGTGAGCGCCATCTGCTCTTCCAGTTCGCGGCGCTCTGCCAGCGACTTGGACCAGACCTGCACGGCCTGCCGCCACGCCGCCTTGACGCGCTCCAGCATGCCCTTGGGGTCGCCGACAGTGCTCAGGTGCTTGACCAGCTTTTGCAGGTTTTCCTCGTTGGTCTTTTCCTTTTCCAGACGTATGTTCAGCTCCTGCATCTGGTGCTCCAACTCGGCATTGGCACCGACCTTGACCACGGTGGTGCCACTCTTGTCAGAACCCAGCAGGGGCACACGCAGCAGCATCATCGCAGTGGCCGTTCCACCCACCAGACGGCCGCGTTGCGGCACCTTTTCGCCGATGATGATCTGGTTGAGTGATTCCAACTCGCAGCCCAGCGCCATATCGTCCAGCGCAATCACTGTTCCGGCGTGGATGCTGCTGTTCTCGGCAAACCGTGCCGACACCGCTCCGTTGGCCTGCACCCGGGCCTGGGCGATGATGCCGCCGCTCACATGGATGTCGCCACCGGCCTCCAGCAGGCCGCCGTCCACGGTTCCCTTGATCACGATGTCGCCACTGGCCTGCACCTTCATGCCATGGCTCACCTCGCCGTCTACCTGCACGGTCCCTTCGAAATGGATGTTGCCGGTGGCCATGTTCACTTCTGCCACGCGCAGAATCGGCTCCACCTGGACGCCGGAGTCGACCAACACCGGCTGCCCTACTGAAGCCGCTTCAAGCAGATTGGGGTCCCCACTGGCGGGTTGGGCGCCGCTGAGCTGGGCGGCAAAGGGCGTGTCCACACCCGGACGTGGCGGCAGCTCACGGCCTTTCACCGTGTGGCCAGGCACACCGGGAGTGGGTGGAATGCGCCGCATCAGGGGCTCGCCCGGATGCACCACCAGAATGCCGCCGTGCTCCCGGTAATCGATCAGACCGTTGTCGTCCACCTTGGGCGCGCGGTCTGATGTGAGTGTGAGCAGTGCATCAAACTCCGTATCGTGGCCGTTTTCGGGGGGAGTTCCACTGGCCACTGGCAGGTGTTCCCCTTGCCCCACGCTGCAGGCGTGCACCAGCGCGGCCTCGTCAATTCCGAACACGACACCGGCGTCTTTCAAAGCTTGCTGAATATCGGCAAGAGAGATGGGGTTGCCCCCCTGCGGCGGCACCAGGCTGACCTGCACGGCCATCTCATCGGGTGCTATCTCGACCTGCACACTGGCATTGCGCCGCTCGGCCACCTGCACCACGAACGGCGTTTGCACCGTGTTGCAGTCGGCTGCGGCCGATGCGATGGCCTCCTCGTGGAGCAGGCACTGACCAAATCCGGCCTCATCGAGCAAGGCGTGCAGCATGGCTGCATCGACCGGTGGCCGCCCGGCAACCGGCTGGTGGCGCAGAAACACCTGTCCCTCGGTTTCGGTCAGGGTAATGCCCGTCAAGTCCATGATCAGCTATCCACCTTTCCACACACTGGTGCATGAACCCCAACAGTTGAGTGCCATGCGAAATGAAGTGTAGGAGGTTTATCGCAGTGGGCAACTGGTATATGACAGAGCGCGCTCTAGGGGCTGGCGGCCGATCCGCTACGGTGCAGACTGTCAACCAGCGCCGCCGCAAAGCCCGACAGCACGCCGCCCTTGCGCACACAGATTTGCAGATCCCGTTGTGCCCAGGGCTCATCCATTTCCACCACCACGGGCGGCTCTCGCAGCCCTGCCCCGGGCACCGCGCTGCGTGGCACCATGCCAATGCCCACACCCGCCCCCACCATGCGGCAGACCGCCTCGAAGCTGCGAACCTGGATGCGCACATCCAGGTGACGGCCGAGTTCGGCAGCGGCGTTCATGGTGAAGGTGTGTATCGCCGAGCCGGCGTGCAGCATGACAAAGGCGTAGTCCAGCACATCGGCAAAGCGCACGCGCTCGCGCAAGGCCAGTGCATGGCCCATGGGAACGATCAGCACCAGCCGGTCCTGCCGGTATGGCGTCATGTCCACGCCCGCACCCGCGCCGGCCTCGGCCAGCACACCGACCTCCACTTCGCCACTGGCAACGGCCAGCGCAATTTCGGTGCTGGTGCGCTCTTCCAGGCTGACACTGACCTGGGGGTGCGCCTTCAGGAAACCGGCCAGATCGTCCGGCAGAAAGGTATGGGTGGCGTGCGTATTGGCCCACAGACTCACATGACCCTGAATGCCGGCGGCATAGGGCAGCAGATCGGCATGCATCTGCTCAATGCGGGCAAAGACCTGCCGGGCACTGCGCAGCAGCGCCTCGCCGGCACGCGTCAGTTCCAGCCCCCGGGCCTGGCGACCAAACAAAGGCGCGCCCAGCGCATCCTCCAGCTGGCGCAACCGGTGGCTGGCCGATGACGGAGCCAGGTGGACACGGGCCGCGCCGCGCGTCAGGTTGTGCTCTTCGGCAATGGCGATGAACAGGCGCAAATCCACCAGGTCGTAACGCATCGCCTCTCCTTATAGCGTTCGCCATTGACGAACGCATGTTTTCAACAATGGCAATTGTGGGAATCGCCTTGGCCTGTGATGATTAGGTCCATCCTGAATAGCTGCCATGGTAAAGCACTGCAGCATTCGTACCACACGCACATTTCACTCCACTTCACGACATGCCCTGGAAACACTGGTCCTCCCATCGCTTGGGCGTTGCGCTCGCCATCCTGGCCGCGCTGGGCTTTTCGTTCAAGGCCATCTTTGTCAAGCTGGCCTACGCAGTGCCGCAGGCGGTGCCGGTGGACCCGGTCACCCTGCTGTCGCTGCGCATGATCTTTGCGCTGCCGGCTTTTGTCTGGGTGGGCTTTCACTCCAGCCGGTCGGTCGCACCCTTGAGCCGGCGCGACTGGCTGCTGCTCGTCACGCTGGGACTGCTGGGCTACTACGGGGCCAGCATCCTCGACTTTCTGGGCCTGCTTTACATTACCGCCGGTCTGGAGCGGCTGATCCTGTTCACCTACCCCACGCTGACCATCCTGATCGGCGTGCTGTTCATGGGCAAGACGGCATCAAAGCGCGAGATCGGTGCTTTGGTGCTGTCCTACGCCGGCATCGGCCTGGCCTTTGCGCACGATTTGCAACTGGCTGGGGACATGGGTGTCGTGCTCGTGGGTGCGGCCTTCGTGTTTGCCTCGTCGTTGTCGTATGCGTTCTACCAGGCCGGCAGCGAGCCCGTGATCCGGCAACTGGGCGCGGCACGCTTCACGGCCATGGCGATGCTGGTGTCCACACTGGCCACGCTGCTGCATTTCGCGGTGACGCAACCCGTGCAAGCGCTGGTCCAACCCTTGCCCATTTATTTTTATGCGGCGGGCATGGCGCTGTTTTCCACGGTGCTGCCGGTGTTCATGACCTCGTCGGCGATCCGGCGCATTGGCTCGGCCCAGACGGTGCTGATCGGCACCATCGGCCCCATGCTGAC
>JAVBYK010000163.1 GCA_030824095.1 bacterium | reverse complement strand
GCCTCGGCCGCCATCTGGGCCGGGGTCACCGGCACCGGGTGCTGCTTGGGGTTGGTCAGCACGCCGGTCAGCGCGCAAGTCAGTATGGCTTTTTCCATTTTGTGTCCTTTAGATTTCCAGTTCCACCAGAAGCGCGCCCGATTCAACCTGATCGCCTGCCTTGGCATGCACCGCCTGCACCACACCGGCGGCCTCGGCGCAAAGCCACATTTCCATCTTCATGGCCTCCACACAGACGAGTTGCTGCCCGGGCTGCACCGCATCACCTGCGGCCACCACCACCTGGGTGACCTTGCCCGCCACCGGTGAGCGCGCCTTGCTGGCATCCTTGCGCGCATCGGCATCGGGAAAGGCCGACACCTCGGACACCACAAAGCTGTGGCCCTGCAGCGCCAGATGCACACGGGCACCATCCAGCACCACGATGGCCGTTCGCACCAAGCCGTCCACCGCATAGCGCAAGCTGCCCTCGGCAAAGCCCAGCACCGTGGCGGCAATGCGCGCACCATCCATGTCAATGGCTACACCACCCTGGCGGTCGGGCCGAACCCGCAGGCTGCGCATTTGCTCGCCACACTGCAGGCGCACATCAAACGCCGCCACACTGTCCGAGCGCCAGTTGTGGCCCCGCCAGTCCTCCAGCCCGCGCATGGCCAATGCCATGGCTGCGACCTGCCAGACGGCATCAAACGGTGCGACTTCCTGCAGCAGAGGCTCGCCCCGCTCCTGCCATTGGTCGATCAACGTGGTGGTCATTTCGGCCTTGCGGAACGCCGGGTGGTCCACCAGATCGCCCAGGAAGCGGCCGTTGTTCCTGAGACCCAGTAGCGGCGTATTGGTCAGCGCCGCGCGCAGGCGGCGGATGGCGTCATCGCGGTCGCGGCCATGGACAATGACCTTCGCCACCATCGGGTCGTAATACGGTGAGATGGCGCTACCCTGAGCAATGCCGGCGTCAATCCGCACACCGGCGGACAGCGCCCGTTCGGGTTGCCACCACAGCACTGTGCCGGTCTGCGGTGCGAAGCCGGCATACGGGTCTTCCACATACAGCCGCGCTTCGATGGCGTGACCGGTCAATGTGATGTCGGACTGCCGTGCGGGCAGTGGTTCTCCGGCGGCCACCCGCAGCTGCCACTCCACCAGGTCGTAGCCGGTGATCATTTCGGTCACCGGGTGCTCCACCTGCAGGCGGGTGTTCATCTCCAGAAAGTAGTGGCGCAGTTGGTCATCCACGATGAATTCGACCGTGCCCGCACCGCGGTAGCCCACGGCCAGCGCAGCGGCCACGGCGTCCTTGCCCATGGCCTCACGCATGGCGGGCGTGACCACCGGTGATGGCGCTTCCTCAATCACCTTTTGGCGGCGGCGCTGGGCGGTGCAGTCGCGCTCGCCCAGGTAGACCGCATTGCCATGCGCATCGGCAAAGACCTGAATCTCGATGTGGCGCCCGTTGTCGATCAGGCGCTCCAGCATCAGCGCGCCGTCACCAAAGGCGCTGGTTGCTTCGCGGCGGGCACCATCAATGGCTGGCTGCAACTCGGAGGCCTGGCGCACCAGGCGCATGCCACGCCCTCCGCCGCCGGCCACGGCCTTGACCAGCAACGGATAACCCAGCTTCTCGGCCTCGGTCATCAGGACTGCATCGCTCTGATCGGCACCCAGGTAACCAGGCGCACAGGGCACGCCCGCGTCGAGCATGCGGCGCTTGGCCAGCGCCTTGTCGCCCATGGCCTCGATGGCGCTCGCCGGCGGGCCGATGAAAACCAGTCCCGCATCGACACAGGCCTGGGCAAAAGCCGCGTTCTCGCTGAGGAAACCATAGCCGGGGTGCACGGCATCGGCGCCGGTCTTGCGGGCGGCATCCAGGATAGCGTCGACGCGCAGATAGGACTCGGCTGCCGGCGACGCGCCAATGTGCACCGCCTCGTCGGCCAGAGCCACATGGGGCGCGTTGCGGTCGGCATCGCTGAACACGGCCACCGTGCGGTAGCCCAGATCGCGTGCGGTGCGGATCACACGGCAGGCGATTTCTCCGCGGTTGGCGATCAATATCTTGGAAAACGTCATGACAAGGCCCACTGTGGTTTGCGCTTCTGGATGAAGGCGGTCATGCCCTCCAGGCCCTCGGGGCCCTGGGCGGCTTGGGAGAAGATGGTTGCGGCGTGCTGAATCAAATCCTGCGGTGCCTGCAGGCGCGCACGGGCCATCAGCGCCTTGGTGGCGGCCAGCGCGCCGGGCGCGCAGGCCAGGATATCGGCCAGCACGGTGTCCAATTCGGTCTGGATTTGGTCCGCGTTCACCAGGGCATGAACCAGCCCGATGCGCAGCGCGGCAGCTGCGTCCAGCCGGCCACCGGTCACTGCCAAGCGCTTGGCCTGCGAGTAGCCCAGGCGCTCCACCAGGAACGGTGCGATCTGCGCCGGAACGACGCCCAGCGATGTCTCCGGCAGACGAAAGTTGGCGGTGTCGCTGGCAATGGCCACATCGGCCACACAGGCCAGGCCGAAACCACCGCCCATGACCGTGCCTTCCAGCACGGCCACCACGGCCAGTGGTGTGCGGGCATAGGCCACGCAGAGTTCACCAAACGCAGCATTCACCTCGGCAATCGGGTCGGGGGCGCCGGTGCCGGCCGCCTGCATGGCACGCATGCGGGCACCGGCCATGTCCTTCAGATCGGCTCCGGCACAAAAATGCCCGCCGGTGCCACGCAGCACCACAGCGCGCACCGCATCGGCCGTGCCAGCGCTGGCTTCGGCATCTGCCAGCACCTGACGCAGTTCGGAGACCATCTGCAATGACATGGCATTGCGTGCGTCCGGTCGATTGAGCCTAATATGCAGGGTAGCCCTCGTCCGTTCTATACGGAGTGCTTTCAAATTCATAGCATCTGCCATCAGGCTTTACCCGGCAGCGTGCCTTCGAGCTTGCAGATGATGCCCAGCATGATCTCGTCGGCGCCGCCGCCAATCGAGATCAACCGTCCATCGCGGTAGGACTGTGCAATCGGGTTGTCGGCCGTGAAGCCCATGCCGCCCCAGTACTGCAGGCAACTGTCGGCCACTTCGCGCGACAGGCGCCCCGCTTTCAGCTTGGCCATCGACGCCAGCTTGGTGACGTCCTTGCCGCCCACGTAGGACTCGACCGCGTGGTAGGTCAGTGCGCGCAGGGCCTCGACCTCGGTGCGCAGTTCGGCCAAGCGGAAGTGCACGACCTGGTTGTGCAGGATGGGCTTGCCAAAGGTCTGGCGTTGGCGCGTGTAGTCAATGGTCTGGTCGATGAGGCGGTCCAGCGAGCGCAGGCAACCGGCTGCGCCGTACAGCCGCTCTTCCTGGAACTGCAGCATCTGCAACATGAAGCCCATGCCCTCCTGGCCGATCAGGTTCTTTTTCGGAACACGCACATTGTCGAAAAAGAGTTGGGCCGTGTCGCTGGAGTGCATGCCGATCTTCTCAATCTTCTGGCGCGTGACACCCGGGCTGTTCAGCGGCACGATGATCATGGACTTGTTCTTGTGCGCCTGTCCTTCGGAGGTGTTGGCCAGCAGGCAGCACCAGTCGGCCTGCATGCCATTGGTGATCCACATCTTGGAGCCGTTGAT
>JAVBYK010000164.1 GCA_030824095.1 bacterium | reverse complement strand
ACCATGATGAAACGTCGTCAATTTGCGCAGGGCATGGCGGTTGCGGGTTCCCTGGGGGCTCTGTCCCTGTTGGGTGGTTGTGCCAGCACACCGGGACGCAACGCACCCCGGGTGGTGGTGGTCGGTGGCGGCTATGGCGGTGCCACGGCGGCTAAGTACCTGCGTCTGTGGTCGGATGAGGGCATTGACGTGACCCTGGTCGAGCCCGGCCCCAACTTTGTCTCCTGCCCGATGTCCAACCTGGTGATTGGTGGCAGCAAGGGCATGGCCGACATCACCCTGTCCTACGACGCCCTGGTGCGCCGCCACGGCGTGCGCTGGGTGCGGAACAGCGTGACCCGCATCGACGCCGACAAGCGCACGGTGCGATTGGCGGGTGGCGCGGAGCTGCCCTATGACCGGCTGATCCTGTCCCCCGGCGTGGATTTCATGTGGGAGACGCTGCCCGGCATGGCCAAGCCTGGAGCCCGGGACGCCGTGCTGCACGCCTGGAAGGCTGGCGCGCAAACCCTGGCGCTGCGCCGCCAGCTGGAGGCCATGCCCGATGGTGGTGTGTTCGCTCTGACGATTCCGCTGGCACCCTACCGTTGCCCACCCGGGCCGTACGAGCGGGCCTGCCTGGTGGCGGCCTACTTGCGCCAGGCCAAGCCGCGCAGCAAGGTGCTGATTCTGGATGCCAATGACGATGTGACCTCCAAGGGCGCGCTGTTCAAGAAGGCCTGGAAGGACCGGTACGACGGCCTGCTGGAATACCGCCCCGGCCACAAGCTGATGGATGTGGATGCGCGCACCCGCACGCTCAAGTTCGAGTTCCAGGATGATCTGCGGGCCGATGTGCTCAACGTCATTCCTGACATGCGTGCCGGCGGGATCGCCGTCCAGACCGGTCTGGCCACGGCCAACAAGCGCTGGTGCGAGGTGGACTTTTTGAGCTTTGAATCCATCGCCGTGCCGCGCGTGCATGTGCTGGGCGACGCCACGCAAAGCGCGCCGACCATGCCCAAGTCCGGCCACATGGCCAACCAGCATGGCAAGACCTGCGCCGCCGCCGTGGTGGCGGTGCTGACCGGGCAGCAACCCAATGCACTGCCGGTTTACAACAACACCTGCTACAGCTTCGTCAGCCCGAACGATGCCGTGCACGTGGCCAGCGTGCACCGCTTCGATGCGCAGAAAAAAACCATGCTGCCGGTGCCCGGTGCAGGTGGGGTGTCGGGCGTGGCCAGCGAGCTGGAGGGCGGCTACGCGCACGCCTGGGCCCGCAACATCTGGGCCGATACACTGGCGTGATGACACATTCCCACGAACACCCCCACGCGCATGGGCACGCCACACATGCGCCGGCGGACTTCAACCGGGCCTTTGTGATCGGCATCCTGCTCAACACCGTGTTTGTCGGCATCGAAGCCTTTTTTGGCTGGCGCATCAACTCACTGGCCCTGCTGGCAGACGCGGGCCACAACCTGAGTGACGTGGCGGGTCTGATACTGGCCTGGGGTGGGGCGATTGCCGGCAAACGCCGGCCGGACGCGCGGCACACCTATGGCTGGAAGCGCGCCTCCATTCTGGCGGCCTTCATCAATGCGGTGTTGCTGCTGGTGGCCATGGGGTCGCTGGGCTGGGAGGCTGCGCAGCGCCTGCAGGCACCCGAGCCGACCGAGGGCTGGACCATGATGGCCGTGGCCGGCGTGGGCATTGTGGTCAACACCGCCACGGCGCTGCTGTTCATGCGTGGCAGCCACGGGGACCTGAACATCCGTGGCGCCTTCCTCCACATGGCGGCTGACGCCCTGGTTTCACTGGGCGTGGTGGTGGGTGGCGCGCTCTACCTGTGGCAAGGCTGGGCCTGGCTGGACCCGGTCATGAGCCTGGCGATTGCCGTGGTGATTGTTGCTGGCACCTGGAGCCTGTTCAAGCAATCCACCCACCTGCTGTTTGACGGTGTGCCCGACGGCATTGACATGGCGGCGGTGCGTCAACTGCTGCTGGGCCTGCCCGGTGTGCGCGACGTGCACGATCTGCATGTGTGGGCCATGGGCACCTCCAGCACCGCGCTAACGGCCCATCTGGTGCTGCAGGATGGCGCGGTGGACCACAGCGCGGTGCTGCGTGAGGCCGAGGAAGAACTGGGCGAGCACTTTGGCATCCACCACGCCACTTTGCAGCTCGAACAACCGGCCTTTGCGCAGCAATGTGCACTGCGTGCAGGCGCCGGTTGCTCCTGATTTTGTAGCTGTCTAATCAGTATCCACGAGGGCTGGAGGCACTTTTCATCGAGAAAGGCGCAGCGTGGCGGATGATCCGCCACCACCGAGCTGGAACGACGCCGCCAGACCGGCCAGTTGACGCGCCTGTTCCTGCAGCGCGCTGGAGGCGGCGGAAGTCTGCTCCACCAAAGCCGCGTTCTGCTGGGTCACACTGTCGAGCTGGCTGACCGCATGGTTGATCTCGGCAATGCCGGCCGACTGCTCGCGGCTGGCGGAGGCAATCTCGCCCACGATGTCGGTTACGCGCCGGATGCCGGACACAATCTCCTGCATGGTGTTGCCGGCCTGCGCCACCTGTTCCGTGCCGCGGCCTACCTTGTCCACCGAGTCGTCGATCAGGCCCTTGATCTCCTTGGCCGCCGTGGCAGAGCGTTGCGCCAGGCTGCGCACTTCTGCTGCCACCACCGCAAAGCCGCGGCCCTGCTCACCGGCACGCGCGGCTTCCACGGCAGCGTTCAGGGCCAGAATGTTGGTCTGGAAGGCAATGCCGTCAATGACGGCGATGATGTCCACGATTTTGCGCGAAGAGGTGTTGATGGCATCCATGGTGTCCACCACCTGGGCCACCACTTCGCCCCCACGGCTGGCGATCTCGGATGCGGAGTGGGCGAGCTGGTTGGCCTGCGCCGCGTTGTCGGCATTGTGTTGCACCGTGCTGGCCAACTGCTCGCTGGCGGACGCGGTTTTCTCCAGCGAGCCTGCCTGTTGTTCGGTGCGGTTGGACAGGTCCAGGGTGCCGGTGGCCACCTCGGCTGCTGCGCTGGCAATGGCATCCGAGCCACTGTGCACCTGGCTGATCACTCGGTGCAGGTTGTCCCGCATGGTGCCCATTTGCAACAGCAGATGGCCGATTTCGTCGCTTCCGCTGGGTGCAACCGCCCGCGAAAGGTCTCCGGCGGCAATGGCGGTCGCAGTCTGATCAGCCACGGCAAAGCCACTGCGCATTCGGCCCATCAGCAATACGGTCATCAGCGATGCCGGCAGTGCGCCCAGCAGCAGCGCCGCGATAAACACGCCCAGCGCAATGTTGTAGCAACGTTCGGCCTGTGCTGCTGCCTGCTCGGCCACCTGGACCTGGAACTCCCGCAAGGCGTTCATGGCCTGGATGGCCGCCTCGCCCTCGGTGCGTCCTGCCACCAGGAAGGCAGACATGACTGCCGGACTGAAGTCGCCCTTGTCAATGGCCTGCACCGCTGTGTCAAGTTTAATGCGCCAGGCGGCACGGGTGCTCTTGGCGGCTTCCAGCAGGGCCTTCTCCTCGGGCAGATTGCTGGTGGCGGTGATGGCCTCGAACAGGCGATTGGCTTCGGCGCGGTTCTTGGCGATGGCGGCAGTATGGGT
>JAVBYK010000517.1 GCA_030824095.1 bacterium | reverse complement strand
CTTCAACCGGGCCTCCAGGTAACGGCGCCACTCGGCCAGCAGGGCATGCTGGTCGTGCAGGAAAGCCGGTGTCATCGCAAAGCGAATGGGGTTGGCGGCGTCGCCCGCGTGGGCACCCATGCAGGCGAAGGCCATGCAGAGCGTGGCGAGCAGGGTCTTGAACAGCGTCGGCATCCTGATTCCTTGTTACCGGACGGTGACATCCGCCGGATTGCGGGCATGGGGGGTTACGGATCGGTAACACGCACCGGCTACGACTGCGCGTGCAGCCCTTGCCGGGAATTCTAGCCACGTGGTGCGGCTGCAGGGAGGCTTTAGTCGTCCTGTTCGGCGGTGTTTTCAGAGTCTGCGTTACCAATGGGTAACCCCTGCATGGCGCTGAAAGTGCTGTCTTGCCCAGCGTCATGACATGGTGCGTGCAGTGGCCCAAAGGTTGCTATCCAAAGGGTGTCCGGTTGCACAGACCCTGCGCGTGGGCGATGGGATGCAACCACCAATCAGGAGCACAACATGAAGCTGACACGACGGGTATTCATCATGGCGTCTGGCATCACCGCCGGATCATTGGTAACAGGGTGTGCAGGCCTGCAGTCAGCGCCGCTGCACAGCGCATTGATCCCGCGCAAAGCCAAGCCCTGCAGCCCCGCCACCGGCGAGTGGGTGGCCAGCACCTGCCAGGGCTGCACCCAGTGGTGCGCCATCCAGATCCATGTGCAGGGCGGCCGCGCAACCCGCGTGCGTGGCAACCCGCTGTCCAAGACCAACCATGGCTATTGCTGCCCACGTGGTCACCTGATTCCGCAGCAGATGTATGACCCGGACCGCATCAAGACACCGATGAAGCGCACCAACCCGCAGAAGGGCCGTGGCATTGATCCCAAGTTTGTACCCATCAGCTGGGATGAGGCGCTCAACACCGTGGCCGACAAGATGATTGCGCTGCGCATGGCCGGCGAAACCCACAAGCTGACCTATATGCGCGGCCGCTACTCACCCACCTCCACCGAGTTGCTGTACGGCACGCTGCCCAAGATCTTTGGCACCGGCAACTACTTCTCGCACAGCGCGATCTGTGCCGAGGCCGAGAAGATGGGCCCGGGCCTGACCCAGGGCTTTTTTGGCTACCGCGATTACGACCTGACCCACACCAACTGCCTGGTGTGCTGGGGCACCGACCCGCTGGCATCCAACCGCATGGTGCCCAACATGATGAACCAGTTCCCCGCCATCGTGAAACGCGGAACGGTGATTGCAGTCGATCCGCGCCTTTCCAACGTGGCCGCCAAGGCGCATGAGTGGCTGCCCATCAACCCGGGGACCGACGGTGCACTGGCTGGAGCCATTGCCCACGTGCTGCTGACCGAAGGCCTGTGGAACCGCGAATTTGTGGGCGACTTCAAGGACGGCAAGAACCTGTTCGTGGCCGGGCAGGCCGTGGACGAAGCCGCCTTCACCGAAAAGGAAACCCATGGCCTGGTGAAGTGGTGGAACCTGGAGTTGAAGAAGCAGACCCCCGCCTGGGCTGAAAAGGAAACGCTGATCCCCGCCGCGCAAATCCTGCGTGTGGCCCGTGCCATGGGCAAGGCCGCGCCGAAGACGGTGGTCTGGATGGGCCCGGGTGCTGCCATGACGCCGCGTGGCACGTATGCCGCCATGGCCGTGCACGCACTCAATGGTCTGCTGGGCTCGGTGGATGTGGAGGGCGGTGTCTGGCAAAGCCCCAGCGGCCCACCGCTGGCCGCATTCCCCAAGGCCGATGCCTACATCGATGAGGTTGCCAAGGCTGGGTCGAAGGGCAAGAAGCTCGACGGGCGCGGTGCCAAGGACATGCCCGCCATGATGGGCGCCAAGCCCGGCAGCGGCGTGGTCACCAACAACGTGGCCAATGGCATGCTGAAGGACCCCGGTGCCTGCAAGGTGCTGGTGTCCAGCTGGTCGAACTTCGCCTTCTCGGCCACGGGTGCCCAGCGCTGGGAAAAGGCACTGGCCGCGATTCCGTTCTTCGTGCACATGGTGCCCAACGCGTCCGAGATGACGATGTTTGCCGACATCGTCTTGCCCTCGACCTTCAACTCGGCCGAAGGCTGGTCCATCGTCACCAACATGGGCAACGGCCATGCCTATGCATCCATCCAGCAAGGTGCCGTCAAGCGCTTGTGGGATGTGAAGCAGGAAGAGACCGAAGTCATGTGGCTGCTGGCCGAGAAGCTCAAGGCCAAGGGCTTCGCCAACTTGTTCGACTACTACTCCAAGGAGTTCAAGGACCCCGAGACCGGCAAGGCACCCACCACGGCACTGGAGTTCAGTGAGATTGCCGCCAAGATGACCAGCGCACCGATCTGGAAAGCCAAGGAGCCGCTCAAGGGCGATGCGCCGATCAATGGATGGGCCGAGTTCAAGAAGAAGGGCATGTTCAGCGGCCCGAAATACACCCTGAAGAAGGGCTGGGGCGGCAAGTTCGCTACGGCCACCAAGAAGTTCGAGTTCTACAGCGAGACGCTTAAAAAGGGCTTGTTGGAGCACGCCAAGAAATACGAGACCACGGTGGACGACATCCTCACGGTCAGCGGCTACACGGCGCGCGGCGAGCAGGCCTTTGTGCCGCACTACGAGGCTGTCAAACGCCACGGCAGCGTGCAGGAGTATCCCTTCACCTTCATCGACTACAAGTCGCGATTGAACCGCGAAGGCCGCTCGCAGAACGTGCCCTGGTACCAGGAGTTCAAGAAGGTCGATCCGGGCGATGTGTCCTGGGCCGACGTGGTCAAGATGAACCCGGTCGATGGAGCCAAGCTGGGCCTGAAGACCGGCGACACAGTGAAGATCACGTCGATGAGCGGCACGATTTCCTGCCAGCTCAAGCTGTGGGAAGGCGTGCGCCCCGGCACGGTGGCCAAGTGCTACGGCCAGGGCCACTGGGCTTATGGCCGCGTGGCCGCCAAGGACTTCGCCAAGGCGATTCCGCGCGGTGGCAACAACAACGAAATCCTGGTGGACGACTACGACCGCCTGAGCGGCGCAACGGCGCGCAACGGTGGCTTCACCGGTGTCCGCATCCAGAAGGTCTGATCGCCCACAACCCAGAATAGGAGAAAGAATCATGGCACGACTTGGAATGGTCATTGACCTCGCAAAATGCAATGGTTGTGGCGCTTGCGCATTCGCCTGCAAGGCCGAGAACAACACCCGCGACCGGGCAGACGGACAGAGCTTCAACTGGGCCGACTTCCTGATGCACACCGAAGGCACCTTCCCCCACACCACGCACTCGGTGATTCCGGTGCTGTGCAACCACTGCTCGGATGCACCGTGCATCAAAGTGTGCCCCGGCAACCCCGAGAAGGCCGGCAATCCCACCAAGGATCCGAACGGCAATCCCTACAAGGCGCTGTTCAAGACGCCCGAGGGCATCACCCTGCACGACCCCGAGCTGTGCGTGGGCTGTGGCGACTGCCAGAAGAAGTGCCCCTACAGCCACGAGAAGCTCGACGATTCCGCCTTTGACGGCAAGAGCTACAGCGTCATCAGCCTGAACACCATGGATGAAGACCCGCAACCGCGCTGGTCCGACAAGACCTCGGCCATTCCCGGCTGCACCGCATCGGGCGCCGAAGTGGC
>JAVBYK010000049.1 GCA_030824095.1 bacterium | reverse complement strand
CGCGCGACCATGGTCAAGTCCGGCATGATCTAAACGCTACAGGAGACGCACCCATGCGAGCACACGGACCGGCGCAGCATTCGCCGTATTTGCAAGCCCTGGTGGGTGTCGGCGTGCTGCTGCTGGCACTGCTGCTGGCACTGGGTGCCTGGTTCATTCCGTCGAGCGCCGGCTACGGCGGGGTGGGGCCTAACTTTCTGCCCTGGGTGGTATCCATCGCCCTGGCGGTCTGCGGGTTCCTGCTGATTCGCAAGGCCCGGCGCAGCGGCTACCTGCACATGGGGGAGCACGATGGAGAGCACCCCTATTGGGCCGGCTTTGCCTGGATGTCGGCGGGCATGCTGCTCAATGCCGCCCTGATCACCCGCATCGGCTTTGTGTTCAGCTGCGCCCTGTGTTTTGTGCTGGCGGCGCGCGGGCTGCGCAACGCCCAGGCCACCGCCAGGCTGGGTTCCAAAAGCTGGCTGATCGACTGCGTCGTGGCGCTGCTGATTGCGGCACCGGTGTACTGGATGTTCACCAAATTTTTGGGCATCAACTTGCCCGGTCTAACCGAAAGCGGGTGGTTGTGATGGAGACGATGGATATTTGGGGCCAACTGCTGCAGGGCTTTGCCACGGCGGGCACGCCGGTGAATCTGCTGTGGGCGTTTGTGGGCTGTGCACTGGGTACGGCCGTTGGCGTGTTGCCTGGCATTGGCCCGGCGACTGCCGTGGCCATGCTGCTGCCCATCACCACACAGGTGGAGGCCACGGCGTCGATGATTTTCTTTGCCGGTATCTACTACGGAGCCATGTATGGCGGCTCCACCACCTCCATCCTGTTGAACACACCGGGCGAAACTGCCACCATGGTCACCGCCATGGAAGGCAACAAGATGGCCAAGAGTGGCCGTGCCGGTGCGGCGCTAGCCACCGCGGCGATTGGCTCCTTTGTAGCGGGCTCGATTGCCACCGTGATCGTGACGCTGTTCGCACCGGTGGTCGCCGAATTCGCCGTCAAGCTCGGGCCACCGGAATATTTCATGCTGATGCTGCTGGCCTTCACCACCGTGAGCGCGGTGCTGGGCCAGAGCACGGTGCGCGGGCTGACCGCCCTGTTTGTGGGGCTGGCTGCCGGGCTGGTGGGCATGGACCAGATCACCGGCCAGGTGCGCTACACCGGCGGTGTGCCGGAACTCATGGACGGCGTGGAAATCGTGCTGGTGGCGGTGGGCCTGTTTGCCGTGGCCGAGGCCATGCACGCGGTGTTGTTTGAAGGCAAGACCGTGGACAGCGAGAACCGCATGAGCCGGGTGACGATGACAGTGAGCGACTGGAAGCGCTCCATTCCCGCCTGGCTGCGCGGCACCGCCATTGGCGCGCCGTTTGGCTGCATCCCGGCCGGCGGCACCGAGATTCCCACCTTTCTGAGCTATGCCACCGAGAAGAAGCTGGCCAGTGGCGAGCGCCAGGCCGAATTCGGCACCAAGGGTGCGATTGAAGGGGTGGCCGGTCCCGAGGCGGCCAACAACGCTACGGTGACCACTGCGCTGATTCCGCTGCTGACCCTGGGCATCCCCACCTCCAACACCACGGCCATCTTGCTTGGCGCGTTCCAGAACTACGGCATCCAGCCCGGCCCGCAGCTCTTCACCACCTCGGCCAGCCTGGTGTGGGCGCTGATAGCCTCGCTCTACATCGGCAACGTGATGCTGCTGGTGCTCAACTTGCCCATGGTGGGCCTGTGGGTGAAGCTGCTCAAGGTGCCCAAGCCCCAGCTCTACGCCGGCATCCTGATCTTTGCCACGGTGGGAGCCTACGGCATGCGCCAGAGCGCGTTCGATTTGTTCCTGCTGTACGGCATTGGCCTGGTGGGCCTGGTGATGCGGCGCTTCAACTTCCCCACCGCGCCGGTGCTGGTGGGCATGATTCTGGGGCCGCTGGCCGAGGCGCAACTGCGCAATGCGATCTCGATCGGCGAGGGCAGCCCCGTGATCTTCCTGCAGCGTCCCATGTCGCTGACGATCCTGGTGGTGGTGCTCGCGGTGCTGCTGACGCCGCGCATCATCAAGCTGTTCTCGCGCAAGCCGGTGGAGGCCATTGGCTGAATGGTTTTTGGCAAAATCGGCACATGGCCCTCGTGGAATATGGCTATTCAGCTAGCATTTTGATAGCTATTTTCCGCTGCCGAGGCGCTACCTGGCGCAAGCAGCCCACGCGGTAACATTCGCCCATGGAAAACATGGACACCCTGCCGCGCGACGCCCAGAGCATTCTGGAGCTGGCGGCCCGCTCCATGTTCGATCTGTTCGCCAACGCCAGCGAGGGCATGATGCTGGTGGACCGCGCGGCCCGCGTGGTCTGGATCAACGACCAGTACAAGCGCTTCCTGCCGGCCCTGGGCTTCCCCCGCGAGGAAGACTTTGTTGGCCACCCGGTTTCCGAGGTGGTGCAGAACACGCAGATGCACCAGGTGCTGGAGACTGGCAAGCCCATCCTGATTGATCTGCTGACCAACAAGGCCGGCACCTTTGTGGTGAGCCGTATCCCGCTGCGTGATGCGGCGGGGGCGGTGATCGGCGCTTTGGGCATTGTGCTGTTCGACCACCCCGAGACCACGCTGCAACCGCTGATCGAAAAGTTCTCGCTGTTGCAGCGCGACCTGGACGATGCCCGGCGCGAGCTGGCCACGCAGCGCCTGCGCCAGCCCGGGCAGCGCCAGTCCAAGTACACATTCGCCAGCTTCATCGGCATGAGCGCGGCGGCGGTCGAGGTCAAGCGCCAGGCACGCCGCGCGGCGCAGTCCTCCAGCCCGGTGCTGCTGCTGGGCGAGACCGGCACCGGCAAGGAGTTGCTGGCCCACGCCATCCATGCCGCATCCAACCGGGCGGCGGGGCCCTTCATCAGCGTCAACATTGCCGCCGTGCCCGATACGCTGCTGGAGGCCGAGTTCTTCGGCTTCGCGCCGGGCGCCTTCACCGGGGCCGACCGCAAGGGGCGCGATGGCAAGTTCCGGCTGGCCCATGGTGGCACGCTATTCCTCGATGAAATTGGCGACATGCCGTTGGGCCTGCAATCCAAACTGCTGCGCGCCTTGCAGGAGGGCGAGATCGAGCCCTTGGGCTCCAACAAGCTGATTCCCATCGACGTGCGGGTTCTTGCCGCCACCTCGCGCGACCTGCTGCGCCTGGTGCGCGAGGGCGGCTTTCGCGAAGATCTTTTCTACCGCCTCAACGTGTTACCCATCCGTGTGCCACCGCTGCGCGAGCGGCGTGCCGATATTGCAGCCTTGCTGGAGGCCTTGGGCGAAGACGTGGCCATGCGCAGTGGCATGCCGCCGCCCGAACTGTCTGCCCAGGCCTTGGCACTGTTGCAGGCGCAGCCCTGGCGCGGCAATATCCGCGAACTGCGCAATGTGCTGGAGCAGGCTGCCATGCGCAGCGATTCCGCCCGCATCGAGGTAGAGCAGCTGGAGGAAGTGCTGCGCGAGTCCGGCGTGCAGTGGATAGAGCCAGCCCTGGCGAGCGTGGCGGCCGATGTGGCGCCCAAGCCTGTCGGCGGCGACCTGGCTGCTGATGCGGAGTCCTTGCTGCGGCCACTGTCCGAGCAGGTGGCTGCCCTGGAACGCCGCGCCATCGAAGCCGCC
>JAVBYK010000165.1 GCA_030824095.1 bacterium | reverse complement strand
CAGCTCTTCGGTGATGATGCCGGTCTCGATGAGCAGGCGGCCCATCTTCTTGCCGGTGGTGCGCTGCAGCTCCAGCGTCTGCTGCAACTGCTCCTGGGAAATCAGGCGTTGCTGCACCAGCACGTCACCCAAGCGCAGTTTCTCGGGACGGCCCGGCGCCGGGCGCGGAGGTTCCGGCGCGTTGGGCGCGCTCGCTGCCATATTCATGCGCTTGTTCCTTGTGGAGTAAGGCAAAAATAATAGCACGCGCCACAGGCATTACCTAGCGCGGCGCCCACCCACAGCCGAGGTAGGCGGTGGCGTCAGCCCAGGGGGCCGCGTCGGCTTACTGGCTCAACCTGTCACCGTTGATGGTGACGCTGGCGCCCACCGACACCGGACTGGAGTGTTCCACACGGCGGCCGGAGCCATCCTCCATGCGCACATCCACCAAATAGACGGTCACTTTCTTCATGCGCTTTTCGACGGTATTGCCGGCGTAGCCACCACCCACCGCACCGGCGACCGTGGCAATGGTCTTGCCGGTTCCGCCGCCGACCTGGTTGCCCAACAGGCCACCCAGCAATGCACCGGCCACCACGCCGGCACCACTGGGGGCGCCGTCCCGCTCGACCGGGGTCACCGCCACGACCGTGCCGCACTGGGCGCACACCACCTTGGGCGGCGCAGGCGGAGTCTGCGCCAGCACCGGCTCCGGTGGGGGTGCGGTAGAAGGTTCAGCCGATCGTGCGGGGACGGGTGCAGGGGAGGAGCGCACGGGAGCTGCTGCCGTCTTAACTGCTACATTTTTTGTAGCGATCTGAGCAGGTTTTGCGAGGGCTACAGGCTCTTTTTGTTCCATAGGCGCCGGCGTGGCCGATGCCGGAGTGGCGACCGTTGACACGGCGGCCACGTTGGCTGATTCTGGTGCACTGGGCGCAGTCCGCATCTGCACCAGCGCCACACCCATGGCCAGCGTAGTGGCACCCAAGGCACCCACAGCGGCCCAAAGCCAGCGGCTGGACGGGTTGCTGGTGGTGCCGGCAGAAGAGATCATGGCGTTCGACATAGACAGAGGTTTCCTTATGAATGAACCTCTGTAACGCGGCAAGTACCCCGCCGGCCCACAGTCTGGCCCGTGCGCCGACGGGCAATATGTAAGCAGCAGTAAACCGCGCGCCCAAGTGGCAACCGCCGGTTACAGATTGGGTGCCAGCAGGCGCTGCAGCTCGGCCACCGGTACGCCACGGCGACGTGCCAGGTCCTGCACCTGGTCGTCCCCAATCTTGCCGACGCTGAAGTAGGTGCTGTCCGGGTGGGCGATGTAGAAGCCGCTGACGCTGGCGGCCGGCGTCATGGCCAGACTCTCTGTCACGCCCATGCCCACTTCCTCGCACTGCAGCAGCGCAAACAGATCCTTCTTGACGCTGTGGTCCGGACAGGCCGGATAGCCGGGCGCCGGGCGAATACCTTGGTATTGCTCGGCAATGAGGGCTTCTGTGCCCAGACTCTCCTGCGACGCATAGCCCCACAGGTCGGTGCGCACCTTTTTGTGCAGCAGTTCGGCAAAGGCCTCAGCCAGCCGGTCCGCCAGGGACTTGAGCAGGATCGACGAGTAGTCGTCGTGCGCCGCCTCAAAGGCCTGGGCACGTTTGTCGGCGCCAATACCGGCGGTCACGGCAAACAGGCCGGCGTAGTCCGGGGCTGAGGGCGCCACAAAGTCCGCCAGGCAGCGGCTGGGCATCTGTACGCCATCCACCACCTGCTTCTCGGTCTGCTGGCGCAAGCCGTACCAGGTCAGCGCCCGCTCGGTGCGGGTCTCATCGGTGTAGAAGGCGATATCGTCGTCATTCACGCTGTTGGCGGGGTACAGGCCCACCACTGCGTTGGCGGTCAGCCAGCGGCCGTCCACTATTCTTTTCAACATGGCCAGGCCGTCGGCGTAAACACGCTTGGCCTCGGCGCCGACGACCGCATCGTCCAGAATGGCCGGGAAGGGCCCCGCCAGATCCCAGGTCTGAAAGAACGGGCCCCAGTCGATGTACTGGGCCAACTCACCCAGATCAAAATTCTTGAAGACGCGCCGGCCAATGAATTTGGGCACGGTGGGCTGGTACGCGCTCCAGTCCACCACCGTCTTGTTGGCGCGCGCCTTTTCCAGCGGCCACAGCGGGGTCTGCTTCTTGTTGGCGTGCTGGTGGCGCACCTTGTCGTAGTCCTTGTTCAGTTCATCAATGAACTGCGCCGCACCGTCACCCAGCAGGCTCTGCGCCACGCCCACGCTGCGCGAGGCATCGGGCACATAGGCCACCGGGCCCTCGTAATGCGGGGCGATGCGCACGGCGGTGTGCACGCGGCTGGTGGTGGCGCCGCCGATCAGCAACGGAATCTTCTTGATGCGGAAGTAGTCGTCCTTCTGCATCTCGCCGGCCACGTACTGCATCTCTTCCAGGCTGGGTGTGATCAAGCCCGACAGGCCAATGATGTCGGCGCCCTCGGCCTTGGCACGGGCCAGCACCTCGTGGCAGGGCACCATCACGCCCATGTTGACCACGTCGAAGTTGTTGCACTGCAGGACCACGGTGACAATGTTCTTGCCAATGTCGTGCACATCGCCTTTAACGGTGGCGATGACGATCTTGCCCTTGCTCTTGACGTCGCGGCCGGCGGCCTCGTCCAGGCGCTTTTCTTCTTCGATGTAGGGAATCAGATGGGCCACGGCGGACTTCATGACCCGTGCGCTCTTGACCACCTGGGGCAGGAACATCTTGCCCTGACCGAACAGGTCGCCGACGATGTTCATACCGTCCATCAGCGGGCCTTCGATGACGTGCAGCGGGCGTCCGCCCTTGGCCAGGATCGCACGGTAGGCTTCTTCCGTATCCTCGGTGATAAAGTCGGTGATGCCGTGCACCATGGCGTGGCTCAGGCGCTGGGCCACCGATGCCGGTGCCTCGGGCGTGCCGCGCCACTCCAGCTTTTTGCTCTCGTCCTTGGCACCGCTCTTGGCGGTCTCGGCGATTTCGACCAAGCGCTCGCCGGCATCCGGGCGGCGGTTTAGAACGACATCTTCCACCCTTTCGCGCAGCACAGGCTCCACATCGTCGTAGACGCCCACCATGCCGGCGTTGACGATGCCCATATCCATGCCGGCGGCAATGGCGTGGTACAGGAACACGGTGTGGATGGCCTCGCGCACCGGGTCATTGCCGCGGAAGGAGAAGCTCACGTTCGACACTCCGCCCGACACCTTGGCGCCGGGCAGGTGCTGCTTGATCCAGCGCGTGGCCTCGATGAAGTCCACCGCGTAGTTGTTGTGCTCCTCGATGCCGGTGGCAATGGCGAAGATGTTGGGGTCGAAGATGATGTCTTCCGGCGGGAACCCTACCTCATCGACCAGAATGCGGTAGGCCCGCTCGCAGATCTCGATCTTGCGCTGGTAGGTGTCGGCCTGGCCCTGCTCGTCAAAGGCCATGACCACGGCGGCGGCACCATAGCGGCGCACCAAAGCGGCTTGGCGCTTGAACTCGGCCACGCCCTCCTTCATGCTGATGGAGTTGACGATACCCTTGCCCTGCACGCAGCGCAGGCCGGCCTCGATGACGCTCCATTTGCTGGAGTCAATCATGACCGGAACCCTCGAAATATCAGG
>JAVBYK010000223.1 GCA_030824095.1 bacterium | reverse complement strand
GGCAGCAAGTGGCTTGCCCACTTTGACAAGGAGTGGAGCCGGGACAACGCCACCGACTGGAAGCTGCACCATGCCTACCTGCGCCGGGTGCAGGTGGGCATTGACACGCTGACTGCGAGTATCCGGCGCAACAACGCCGACGAAATGACCCAGTTGGGTGACCTGCAACGCCGCCTGGACCCCAAGGCCGACGTACGCGCCACCTACGAGCGTGCCTTGCAACTCACCCCCGGGCACGCGGGCGCCCTGCGCGGCCTGGCCCAATGCCTGCCGGACCATGAAGAGTCGGCACAACTGGACTGCCTGAACCAATTGGCCGAACTCAGCGCCGCCCACCGCTGGTGGGCCTGCCGGACGGCGGTGCGTACCCTTGAAAAGGCCGTTGCGCAAGGTTATGGCGATGAGCAGGCCCTCAAGCGCTGGCGGGAACGCCTCCGGCAGGCGGACGAAGCCGAAGCCCGCGCCTGGGAAGAGTTGACCGACACCCCGTTCTTCCAGTCCATCACACGGCATGACCTGAATGATTTTGAGAAGGGTGAATTCCACTCCGCCATGGCCCGCTGCAAGCCCGTGGTGCGAGCCTGGCTGGTGCGCAAGACACTCCAGGAATTTGCCTACCGGCGCTGCTACATCCTGTTCCTGGAACTGCCGGGCATGGCTGACGAGGACCGCTTCACGCTGTGCCGCAGCCTGGAGCAGACGCTGGACCTGCCAGGCCCGGTGCTGGTGCTGTGGGCAGGGCATTCGCCCACGCTACAGGACATCCAGCGCAACGCCTTCGATGCGGTGTATGTGCGCGCCCTGAACTAAGCGAGCTCGCGGCTAGGCCGGCTTGGCCATCGCGGTCTGCAGGATGGTCTCGATATCGCTGGTGATCGATATCAACTCGGTCGCCACCAGCGCAAACTCACGCCCTGCCGAGCCAGCCCGCGCCGCCACGATGCGGGCGTTGATGGCCACCACCTGCGCCTGTTTGGAGATGGACTTGATCTCGTCGATGGCGCCATGCAAATGGCTCTCCACCTGCTTGGCGTGGCTGCGCGCCTCTTGCTCGTAAATCGCCGTGATGCTGTTGAGCGAGGCCAGCAGCGGCGTGGTGCTCTGGACCAGTTCATCCAGCAACACCGGAAGCTGGTGGCGCCATTGCGACTCGATCGCATGCAGCACGCGCTCGGCCAGGCCAATGAAGTCCATGATCACCTTGTTGCCCTGGGGCTTGCCGAAATACGCCTCGTGCAAGGCAGGGCTCACCTGCCCGTGCGCACCGGTCACCCCCTTGAGCAGCGTGGCATGGGCATCACAAAACAGCTTGAGCGCCTCCTGGGCTACCTCGGCGGCCTGGGGTGTCTGGCGCGCCGCCAGCACCGCATACAGAACCACTCTCTGCGATGTGAAGCGGCGCCGTCCCGACAGATTGATGTAGGTGGCAAACAGCTCACCCGATGGTGCAGCCTGGCGTGCCGTGCTGGCTGCCGTAGAGCGGTCGATGACGTCAAGGTACATGGAGTCCTCCCTTTCAAAGTGCCAATGGAACCGAAGCAGAAAGCGAATGGGTCTGGCCGCCGGGCGCGAACTTCGCCAGCAAATCAGCCAGGGTCATGGGCCGCGCCAGCAGAAAGCCCTGGATCAGGCGGCACCCGGATTGCTGCAGCACGTCCAGTTGGGGTGCCGTCTCCACCCCTTCAGCAATCACTTCCAGCCCCATGTGGCGCCCCAGATCCAGAATCGTCTTGACGATGGCGCGGTCATTGCGCTGCTGGGCCAGGTCACGCACAAATGAGCGGTCGATCTTCAGCGACGAAATCGGCAGGTTCTTCAGCAACGCCAGTGACGAGTGGCCCATGCCAAAGTCGTCCAGGCTGATGCCAAAGCCCAGTTGGCGAATGGCGCGCATCACCGGAATCACCTGATCGGGCCGCTTCATCAGCATGCCCTCGGTCAACTCCAGTGTGAGACTGCGCGGGTCCAGCCCCAGCGCGGACACCTGCGCCAGCAGTTCTGCCGGCAAGGTGCTGCTGGCGAACTCCGAAGCAGCCATGTTCACATGCACCGTGAGGTCCCTGAACCGTGCGGCACGCAGCGTGGCCAGATCACGGCAGGCCTGCGCCACCACCCATTTGCCAATGTCCACGATAAGGTGGCTTTGCTCGGCAATCGGAATGAAGACATCGGGCGGCACCAGACTGCCGTCTGCGCGCCGCCAGCGTATCAGCGCTTCCAGCCCATGCAGGCGCCGGTTGACCGTGTTGAAGATGGGCTGGTAGGCCAGGAACATCTCCTGGTTCTGCACGGCGTGGTGCAGGTCGGTCTCCAGCGCCAGGCGCGAGGCAATGAATGACTGCTGCTGCGCCAGCGCATCCGAACTGCTGACCGAGAAGAAGTGGCAGCCATTGCGGCCATTGTTCTTGATGCGGTACATGGCCGCATCCGCACTGTGCAACAGCTCGGGACAGGTCTTGCCACAGTGCGGAAAGGTGCTCACCCCCACGCTGGCCGACACGGTCAGTTCCACGCCCTCATACGAGAAGGGCGTACGCGCGGCCAGCAGGATGCGATCCACCAGTGCGGCGCTGGCGTCATCCGAATCGCTGCTGAACAGCATCGCAAATTCGTCACCACCCAAGCGCCCAACCGCAGTTCCGGCAGGCGCCAGCGCGCGCAGGCGCTGGGCAAACTCCCGCAGCACCTGATTGCCGGCCTCGTGCCCAAAGGCATCGTTGATGGGCTTGAAGCGATCCAGATCGATGAAGGCCAGACTGAAGGTGGTCTTGGCCGCAGCGGCATCCTCGCATGCACCGGCCAGCAGTTCATGGAAGTGGCTGCGGTTGGACAAGCCCGTCAGATCATCCACCTGAGCCAGGTACTGCATCGTGGCCTGCTGTTCCAGGCGACGCGCCATCTGCGCGATCAGCGCGCCAATGGTGGAGGAGAGCTTGGGCAACTGCGCCTCCTGCTGGCGCGACAGGCAACTGTAAAACTCCAGCACACCGGGGCTGTGCTGCTGGCCATCGGCCGACACATAGGTCACCGGAAACACATAACCGGACCACAGGCGGCACGCCCGGTCCTGGGTGCGACGTGCAAAGCGCTGGTCATTGACCATGTCATCCACCCAGTCGGCCTTGCCACTGCTCCAGACGCTACCCACCAGACCTTCGCCGGGTGCCAACTGCATGGCCGTGCTCTCGCGGCCAAACGCTGCCAGGTCCAACTCTGGCTGGTGCCAGAAGTACTTGCAACCCAGGCGCGACGCGCCCTGTGGCGTCGGCTCCATCGCCCAATAGGCGCCCCAGTCCCAGCCCAGGTTCTTGCAGATCAGCTGGATGACATTGGTGATCGCATCACCCAGTGGATGGGAGCCGCCCAGGAATTCGGTCAGCTCAAAGCCCAGGCGCTCGCGCATGCTGGCGTGCTTGATGGGTGTGATGTCCATCAGAATGCCGCTCTGCACCGTGGAGTGCATCCACCCGGTTGGCAAGCGTTTCATGCGGAGCCAATGCATGCCATCCTGGGCGCCAATGACACGGAAGTCCAGCACATCCGTCTGGTGTGCGTCCTCGGAAAACTGGGCGATCAATGGCAACAGGTCGTCTGCCACCACGTAAAGAAAGCAGTCGTCCAGCCGTTCATGACA
>JAVBYK010000502.1 GCA_030824095.1 bacterium | reverse complement strand
GGCGTCAAGCGCCTGCTGGACGAGGCGCGGGCCCAGGGCATCCGGGATTTCCGCGTGTTCATCAGCGTGCACCCGGAGTTTGTGAGTCGCTGCATGGCGGAGATCCGCGTCATCGACGTCAACCGCCAGACCCTGTCCATGTTCGCCGCCAACAGCCAGAGCGAACTGCTGACCCGCCTGGGCGCCGTGTTCCGCGACGAAATGCACGAGTCCTTCGCCGAGCAGTTGCTGGATCTGTGGGAAGGCAAGACCGTGCAATTGCGCGAGGTGATCAACTACTCGCTCAATGGCGAGCTGATCAACATCCACATGCAGTTTGCCGTGCTGCCCGATTACCAGGACACCTGGGGGCTGGTGCTGGTGTCGCTGGTGGACATCACCGCGCGCAAGAAGGCGGAGGCCTACCTGGAATACCTGGGCAAGCACGACGCCCTCACACGGCTGCGCAACCGGGCGTTCTACGTGGACGAGCTCAACCGCATCACGCGCAAGGGCCCTTGGCCGTTAACCATCATGGCCATGGACCTCAATGGCCTCAAGCGCATCAACGACAGCGAGGGCCACGCCGCAGGCGACGCCGTGCTGCGCCGTGCCGGCGAGGTGCTGACCAGCGCCACCGCCGGCTATCCGTATTGCGTGGCGCGGGTCGGGGGCGACGAATTCATTGCCCTGCTGCCGGGCAGTGACGAACGGGTGGCCGCCGGCTTGCAGGAGCGCATCGAGTCCATGATTGAGATGAACAACCAGTTCTACACCGGGCAGCGCCTGAGCATGGCCATTGGCATTGCCACCTGCCACGCGGCCAGTGAGGTCGAGGGCAAACTGCACGAGGCGGACCAGGCCATGTTCCGCGAAAAAACCCGTTATTACGACGAGGCCAAACTGGATCGCCGGCGCGGGCAGTAACCCATCCCGCGCGGGTTCCTTGAGGCTACTCGCGCGGCTCGCTCCACAGCGTGCCGCCGGTGGCCCAGTTCTCGCGCTTGACGTCGGTGATCACCACGTTCACTGAAGCGGGCGACCCGCCCAGCACCTCGACGGAGATGCGGGTGATCTCCTCGGCCAGCTTCTTCTTCTGCTCGATGGTGCGGCCTTCCAGCATCTCAATGCGGTAGATGGGCATGGGGTTTCCTTTCAGGGGGATTCAAGGCCGGCTGCCGCGCAGCGTGCGCACACGCAGGCCTTGCGACGGGAGTCGGCGGGAATGCGCTCCAGCAGCGCCGGCGTGAAGACGGCGGTGGTGCACCAGCACGGACCCTGTGCCACGCCGGTTGCGCGCTCCACCTCGTTGGCGCACTGGTTGCTCTGCCCACACAGCGGGCACAGGCAGGGATCGATGGCGGGCGACGGCGCAGGGGAAATTTCGGGCATGGCTGGGGTTCCGATGGAGCCCGCAGTTTAGACTGCGGGGGTTTCGATTTGGCCATTGTCACCCTTGCATTCCGCTCCATCCCTTTTCACTTTGTCCCGCAGCGCCTGGCTGCTGCTGGCGCTGGCCTGTGCCGTGCACTTTGTGCTGGGCGCCTCCCTGGGCCTGTCGGTGGACGAGGCGCACTACGCGCTGTATGCGGCCCACCTGGACTGGAGCTACTTCGACCACCCGCCGCTGGTTGGCTGGGTGCAGTGGCCCCTGGTGGCGCTGAATGCGCCGACCTGGCTGCTGCGCCTGGTGCCGCAAGTGCTGTGGCTGGGCACGGCCCTGCTGGTGCATGGCCTGGCCGAGCGGCTGCAGACCGGCTTGCCGGTTGGCCTGGCCGGCGGGTGGGCGATTGCGGTGCTGGCTCTGACCCCCTTGCTGCATGTGTTGGGCATTGGCCTGCTGCCCGACACCCTGCTGGTGTTCTGGAGCGCCGCTCTCGTCTGGCTGACGCTGGATTTGATGCAGCCCGCAGCCCTGCGCCGAGCTGGCCCCTGGCTGGTGCTGGGCCTGCTGCTGGGGCTGGCGGGTCTCAGCAAGTACACGGCGATCTTTGCCGCGGTGGCCGTCGCCCTGTGCCTGTTGCCGGCCCATGGCGCGCCGCTGCTGCGCAGCCCCTGGCCCTGGGTAGCGGTGCTGGTGGCCCTGGTGCTGGTGTTGCCCGTGGCGGTCTGGAACCACGCCAACCACTGGATCTCGTTCACCTACCAGGCCCAACATGGGGCCGGCGGTGGCTGGCAGGCGGCCCCTGTGCTGCGCTTTCTGCTGGTGCAGGTGTTGGCCTACGGTCCGCTGCTGGCGTGGGCCTGGGCGGGGTCGCGCCAGGGCGTGGCGCCCGGCGCGCGCAGCCTGCTGCTGTTCTTTGCCATTCCGTTTCTGGTGATGGCGGTGCTCTCAGGCGGTGGCACCAGCCTGCCGCACTGGACGGCGCCGGCCTGGGTTGCGCTGGCGCCGTTTGCCGGCGTGGGGCTGGCTCGCGCCTGGCAACAAAACCGCCGCCGGCTGGTGCTGGGGCTGGTGGTGGCGCAGGCGCTGGTCAGCGCGGTGCTGCTGGGCCTGATGCTTAGCGCCGGCCAGCCGCTGGTGGCCAACAGCACCGGGCAGGGCAATAGCGCCCAGCCTTCCAACCCGTTTGCCGACCTGCATGGCTGGGAGCAGGCGGGCGCCACCGCCCGCACGCTGGCGCAGCAGCAGGGGCTGCACAGCGTGGCGGTGCAGAACTGGACGCTGGCTAGCCGCTTGGGCTGGTACGCCCGGCCGCTGCCGGTGCATGTGCTGGAAGACCGCTTTGACCAGTTCGACCTGTGGGCCGGTGACCTGCCTCCCGGCGGAGACACCCTGCTGGTGGACTGGTCGCAACTGGCCTACACCGTGCCGCTGGGCGCGCACGGCTTTGCCAGCTGCACGCTGCTGGCCACCCAGGATGTGCAGCGACTGGGGGCACCCATTGCCAGCTTCCGCTTCTTTGCCTGCCGCAACTGGTCCGGCCAGCCGCAACCCCAACTGCAAGGCGCTGCTCCATGACCGTTGCCCCGATTCCCGCCCGCCTGTGGCTCTTGCCCCTGGTCCTGTTCGTGCTCAGTGCGCCGCTGTGGCTGCACGCGTTTGAGCCGGCCATGTTTGTGGCCATCAACCACTGGTGTGCGCCGGTGGCGGCACCGGTGTGGACCGGCCTGTCCCTGCTGGGCAATGCCTGGGGCGTGCTGGGCGTGACGGCGCCGCTCCTGGTGCTGGCGCCACGCCTGCTGTGGGCCTGGCTCTGCGCCGCGCCCTTTGCCATTGCGTTTGCCCGCATCGGCAAGGGCCTGTTGTTCAGTCCGCGCCCGGCGGCCGAGGTGGACAACGCGCAGATGCGCATCGTGGGTGAGACCCTGCACAACGTCTCCATGCCCTCCGGCCACACGCTGACGGCGTTTGCCGTGGCCTCGGCTATCTACTTTGCGCTGCCGCAGACGGGCCGCGCGCGCCACCTGTGGCTGTTTGTGCTGGCGGCGGGTGCCGGCCTGTCGCGCATCGCGGTGGGGGCGCACTGGCCGGGCGATGTGGCGGTGGGCCTGTGCCTGGGCCTGTTGGCCGGCATGCTGGGCACACGTCTGTTGGCGCGCATGGATGCCAAGCACCTGCAACCCACGGCCTGGAGCCTGCGCCTGGTGGCCCTGCTGCTGCTGGCCGCCGCCTACGCCCTGGCGACCGAGGTGCAGGACTTCGACGAAAACCGGCC
>JAVBYK010000050.1 GCA_030824095.1 bacterium | reverse complement strand
TTCATGAACGCGTGCACATACTCGGGGTTTGCCTTACCCAGATTCGAAGCAATGCTGCGAACCTTTTCGCTATAAGGACGCGCGGCGCGCATGCGCTCCTGCGCCTTACGCATCTTGGACACAGAAATCATTTCCATGGCCTTGGTGATCTTCTTGGTGTTTTCCACCGATTTGATCTTGGTGCGTAGTTCCTTGCCTGATGCCATAGTTGCCCCTTTTGCTTAGACGGATTCGTAACGTGAAGTAGACGGTAGAGTCTTACAGTTGCGAATCAGGCAAACGTTTTCTTGAAGGCGCCTACGGCAGCCAGCAATTCAGCTTCCGCTTCCTTGTCCAGTGCCTTCGTGGTTTCGACCTTGGCCAACAGGGCAGCGTGCTTGTCCTTGAGGTAGGCATGCAGACCGTGCTCGAACGACAGGATCTTCTTGACGTCCACGTCGTCCATGAAACCCTTGTTCACGGCGAACAGCGAAGCGCTCATCAAGCTGATGGACAGCGGGCTGTACTGCTTCTGCTTCAGCAGTTCGGTCACGCGGGCACCGCGGTCGAGCTGCTTGCGGGTGGCTTCGTCCAGGTCGGAAGCGAACTGCGCGAACGCAGCCAGTTCACGGTACTGGGCCAAGTCGTTACGGATACCACCGGACTGGCCCTTGACGACCTTGGTCTGGGCAGCAGAACCCACGCGGGACACCGAAATACCGGCGTTAATCGCGGGACGCACGCCGGCGTTGAACAGCGATGTTTCCAGGAAGATCTGGCCGTCGGTAATGGAAATCACGTTGGTCGGCACGAAGGCGGACACGTCACCGGCTTGCGTTTCGATGATAGGCAGAGCCGTCAAAGAACCGGTCTGGCCCTTGACTTCACCCTTGGTGAAGGCTTCTACGTATTCGGCGCTCACGCGGGCGGCACGCTCCAGCAGACGGCTGTGGAGATAGAACACGTCGCCGGGATAGGCTTCACGGCCTGGGGGACGGCGCAGCAGCAGGGAAACCTGGCGGTAGGCCACGGCCTGCTTGGACAGGTCGTCGTACACAATCAGGGCGTCTTCACCGCGGTCGCGGAAGTATTCGCCCATCGTGCAGCCGGAGTAGGCCGACACGTACTGCATGGCAGCCGACTCGGAAGCCGAAGCAGCCACCACAATGGTGTACTCCATGGCACCGGCCTGCTCCAGGGAGCGCACCACGTTCTTGATGGAAGAAGCTTTTTGACCGATCGCAACGTAGATACAGGTCATGTTCTGACCCTTCTGGTTGATGATCGTGTCGATGGCCACGGCGGTCTTGCCGGTCTGGCGATCGCCAATGATCAGCTCGCGCTGACCGCGGCCGACTGGAACCATGGAGTCGATGGACTTCAGGCCGGTCTGCATGGGCTGATCCACGGATTTACGTGCGATCACGCCGGGAGCAACCTTTTCGATCACGTCCGTCATCTTGGCGTTGATGGGGCCCTTGCCGTCAATCGGCTGACCCAGCGCATTGACCACGCGGCCTTTGAGCTCGGGACCGACTGGCACTTCCAGAATACGGCCGGTGCACTTGACCGTGTCGCCTTCGGAGATGTGCTCGTACTCACCCAAAATCACGGAACCGACGGAATCGCGCTCCAGGTTCAGGGCCAGACCAAAGGTGGGCAAACCGTCGCTGCCGGCGGGGAATTCAAGCATTTCGCCCTGCATCACATCGCTCAGGCCGTGGATGCGGACAATACCGTCGGTCACGGAAACCACGGTACCCTGGTTGCGGATATCGCTGCTCGCGGCCAAGCCTTCGATGCGGCTCTTGATCAGTTCAGAAATTTCTGCTGGATTGAGTTGCATGACTCTTTCCTTCTTTCGTTAAATTAGGCCAACTGCCGGGGGCTTATCGCCTCAGGCAGTGAGGGCTACTTTCATTTGTTCCAAACGGGCTTTGACGGAAGTGTCGAGCACCTCGTCGCCGACCACCACACGAATGCCACCGATCAGCTCGGGCTGCAGCACAACGGATGCGTTGAGCTTGCGACCAAAACGTTTCTCCAGCATGACGGCTACTTCAGCCAGGGCGCTTCCATCAATCGGAAACGCGCTGTAGACCACCGCATCGCTTGATCCGCTTTGCGCATTTTTCAATGCACGAAACTGGTGGGCGATCTCAGGCAAGGCGCTCAGGCGGCCGTTCTCGATCACGGTACGCAGGAAGTTCTTGGCCTGGTCTGGCAAGGCCGACTTGGCAACCGATGCAATCAGGTCGAACACCTGCTGGACGGTCACCTTGGGGCTGTCGGCAAACTGTTGCAACTGCACGTTTTCGGCAATCACTCCCAGTTCATCGACCCAGACAGCAGCCGTCGACAGGTCGGACGCCGAAGCCTTGAAAAGCGCTTCAGCGTACGGACGGGCAATAGTGGCAAGTTCAGCCATGGTGACCTCTTACAGCTCAGTCTTCAGACGACCCAGCAGGTCGGCGTGAACACCAGCATTGACTTCCTTGCGGAGAATCTGCTCGGCGCCCTTGACCGCCAGTGCGGCCACCTGCTCGCGCAGCGCCTCACGTGCCTTGATCGTTTGCTGATCAGCCTCTACCTTGGCGGCAGCGATGATCTTGTTAGCCTCTTCGGTGGCTTTGGCCTTGGCCTCTTCCACAATCGCCTGACCGCGGCGCTCGGCGTCAGCCAGGCGAGCCGCAGTTTCAGTGCGCGATTTTGACAGTTCTTCTTCCACGCGCTTGTTGGCAGACGAGAGCTCGGATTTGGCTTTGTCAGCCGCAGCCAGTCCGTCGGCAATCTTGCTGGCACGTTCGTCCAGTGCAGCCGCGATGGGCGGCCACACGAACTTCATCGTGAACAACACAAGCAATGCGAAGACGATGGCTTGCGCCACCAGTGTTCCATTAATGCTCACAGTAGGTCTCCCTCAACGAGGCGTTGCGGACAGGTCTTACTTGGCCAAAGTGGCGAGTTGAGCCAGGAACGGGTTGGCAGTGGCGAACCACAGGGCAATACCGGTACCGATAATGAAAGCCGCGTCGATCAGACCAGCCAACAGGAACATCTTGGTTTGCAGTTCGCCCATGAGTTCGGGTTGACGTGCAGCGGATTCCAGGTATTTGCTACCCATGACGCCGATACCGATACAAGCACCCAAAGCGCCCAAACCGATGATCAAACCAGCTGCCAGAGCAACAAAACTAATGACTTCCATGATGACTCCTTAAAGAACTAAAAAGAAAACAAAAAACAAACTCAACCAAACCGAAAATCAATGCGCAGCGTGCTGCGCAAAATCAATGCGCGTCGTGGGACTGACCGATGTAAACCAGTGTCAGCATCATGAACACGAAAGCCTGCAGGGTAATGATCAGGATGTGGAACACTGCCCACGCCCAACCGGCCACCACGTGCAAGAGCAGCAACATCAAGCCCGAGGGCTCGAACGAAAATGCCCAAGCGCCGCCCAGGAGGGCAATCAGCATGAACACCAGCTCACCTGCATACATGTTGCCAAACAGTCGCATGCCGTGCGACACGGTCTTGGCAACGAATTCGATCAACTGCATGGACAGATTCACAACGGCCAGAATCAGGAAGAACACCGGGTTCTTGCTGGTGCCAAAAGGAGCGGTAACCAATTCATGCGCCCAACCGCCAACGCC
>JAVBYK010000271.1 GCA_030824095.1 bacterium | reverse complement strand
ACCGAGATCGCGGCAGTGGGCGCACCGGCCCTGTTCGTGCCCTTCCCGTCGGCGGTGGACGACCACCAGACCCACAACGCCCGCTTCCTGGTCGACCAGGGCGCCGGCTGGCTGATTCCGCAGCGCGAGTTGACGCCAGCGGCCTTGGCTGAAATGCTACAAAAAACAGAGCGCTCGACGCTGCTGTCACGAGGGCTGGAGGCTAAAAAGCTTCAAAAGCTCTTGGCGACACAAGCCGTGGTGACCGCCTGTGAGGAACTTTGCCCATGAAACACGCGATTAAACACATTCATTTCGTTGGCGTTGGCGGCTCAGGCATGTCCGGCATTGCCGAGGTGCTGTGCAACCTGGGCTACACCATTTCCGGCTCCGATCTGTCGGACAGCGCCACCCTCAAGCGCCTGGCGTCGCTGGGCATCAAGACCTCAGTGGGTCACGCGCCGGAGAACGTGGTCGGCGCGGATGCAGTAGTCACATCCACAGCCGTGCAGAGCGACAACCCTGAGGTGCTGAAGGCACGGGAAATGAAGATCCCCATCGTGCCGCGGGCGCTGATGCTGGCCGAGTTGATGCGCCTGAAGCAGGGCATCGCCATCGCCGGCACCCACGGCAAGACCACGACCACCAGTCTGGTCGCCAGCGTGCTGGGCGAGGCCGGGCTGGACCCGACCTTCGTGATTGGCGGGCGCCTGAACAGCGCCGGTGCCAATGCCCGTCTGGGCAGCGGCGACCACATCGTGGTCGAGGCGGATGAGTCGGATGCTTCGTTCCTGAACCTGTTGCCGGTGATGGCGGTGGTGACCAACATCGACGCCGACCACATGGAAACCTATGGGCACGACTTCGGCAAGCTCAAGAAGGCCTTTGTCGATTTCCTGCACCGCATGCCGTTCTATGGCGTGGCCATCCTGTGCACGGACGATGCGGCCGTGCGCGAGATCGTCGACCAGGTCACCTGCCCGGTGACCAGCTACGGCTTCAACGAGCAGGCCCAGGTGCGTGCCATCAATGTGCGGGCAGTGGGTGGCCAGATGCACTTTGCGGTGCAGCGTCGCAACGGTGTGGTGCTGCCCGACATGGACGTGGTGCTCAATCTGCCGGGCCTGCACAACGTGTTGAATGCGCTGTCGGCCATTGCCGTGGCGGTGGAGCTGAGCATTCCCGATGCCGCCGTGCAGAAGGCGCTGGCGGACTTCAAGGGTGTGGGCCGGCGCTTCCAGCGCTATGGCGACTTGGCCCTGCCCCAGGGCGGAACGGTCACGGTGATTGACGACTACGGCCACCACCCGGTGGAAATGGCCGCCACGCTGGCCGCCGCGCGCGGGGCCTTCCCCGGGCGGCGCCTGGTGCTGGCCTTCCAGCCCCACCGTTTCACCCGTACCCGGGATTGCTTTGAAGACTTCGTCAAGGTCATTGGCCATGCCGACTCGGTGTTGCTGGGCGAGGTCTATGCCGCCGGCGAGGCGCCGATCGTCGCGGCCGACGGGCGCGCCCTGGCACGTGCTGTGCGCATTGCCGGCAAGGTCGAGCCGATCTTTGTCGACGACATCGCCGCCATGCCACAAGCCATCGTGGACAACGCGCTGGACGGCGATGTGGTCATGTGCATGGGCGCCGGTTCGATCGGAGCGGTGCCCGCCAAGGTGGTTGATTTGCTACAAAATAGTGAGCGCACCACACAGGAAGGACGAGGGCTATGATGGATTTTGGCAAAGTTGCGGTGCTGATGGGCGGAGCCTCGGCCGAGCGCGAGGTGTCCCTGATGTCCGGCAGCGGTGTGCTCAAGGCGCTGCGGTCCAAGGGCGTGGACGCCCATGCCTTCGATCCGGCCGAGCGGGATCTGTCGGACCTCAAACGTGAAGGCTTTGCGCGCTGCTTCATTGCGCTGCATGGACGTCTGGGTGAAGACGGCACGGTGCAGGGCGCGCTGGAGCTGCTGGGCATTCCGTACACCGGCTCCGGTGTGATGGCGTCCGCCATTTCCATGGACAAGGTCATGACCAAGCGCATCTGGCTGTCCGAGGGTATTCCCACACCGCGCTACCAGTTGCTGCGCCGTGGCGCCTATGACCGCCGCCAGATCATTGAGGTGCCGGATGCGCTGGGCCTGCCCATCATCGTGAAGCCGGCGCGCGAGGGCTCCTCCATCGGTGTGACCAAGGTGGCGGGTTACTCCGGCATGGTCGCCGCTGTGGAATCTGCCGGCAAGCTCAATGACGACATCCTGTGTGAGGAATGCATCGAGGGCGACGAAGTGACCTGTCCGGTGCTGGGCCAGGATGACGGTGCATACGCCCTGCCGGTGATTCGTATCGTGGCGCCCGAGGGCAACTACGATTACCAGAACAAGTACTTCACTGATAGCACCCAATACCTGGTGCCGGCCAACCTGCCGGCCGGGGAGGAAGAGGCCATCCAGGCGTTGGTGGTCAAGGCCTACCGCGTGCTGGGTTGCCGCGGCTGGGGCCGTATTGATGTGATGATCGACCGGGTCACCCGCAAGCCCTACCTGCTGGAGATCAACACCTCGCCCGGCATGACCGGGCATTCGCTGGTGCCCATGTCGGCCAAGGCCGCCGGCATCAGCTACGAAGACCTGTGCGTACGCCTGCTGGAGCACACGGCATTGGATGCAGGGGTGCCTGCATGAACCACACCGTGGTCGCTCCTCTGGATGTCAAGCTGATGAACCTGACCGCGTCGGTCCTGTTCATGGTCTTGCTCGTCCTGGGCGCCGTTGCCACGGTCCGCTGGGTGGTGCGCCTGCCCGCGTTTGATATCAAGGGCATTGTGGTGGTCGGCGACGTCAGTCACAACAATGCGCTGACCTTGCGTGCCAATGTGGCGCCGCGCCTGTCGGGCACGTTCTTCAGCATCGACCTGGGCCGCGTGCGCGCCGCCTTTGAGGCCGTTCCCTGGGTGCGCCATGCCGTGGTGCGCCGCGAGTTCCCCAACAAGCTGCAGGTGACCCTCCAGGAACACCAGGCCGTGGCGTACTGGGGCATGGACGGCGAGTTGCGCCTGATCAACAGCCACGGAGAAGTGTTTGAAGCCAATGTGGACGAGGTGGAGCAGGACGAATTACCGCGCCTGAACGGGCCCGAAGGGCAGGGTGCCGAGGTGTTGGCCATGTACCGCATGCTGGCCCCCCTGTTTGCACCGATGGAACTGCCGGTGGACGAGCTGGAACTCTCCAGCGGTGGCAGCTGGCGCCTGGGGCTGGACTCCGGCGCAACGATTGAGCTGGGGCGGGGGAGTGCGGTCGAGATCCTGGCGCGCGTGCAACGTTTCCTCAAGACCCTCACGCAAGTCACCTCGCGGTATGCGCGGCATCCGAATGCGCTGGAGTCGGCGGATTTGCGGCATGACAACGGATACGCCATCCGGTTGCGCGGTGTCAGCACCACCGCCCCCACCGCCGTGACGGCCAAGAAATAAGCGAAAGACGAAATCAGCAGGTAAACCTTATGGCAAAAGAATACAAAGACCTGGTCGTAGGACTGGACATCGGAACCGCCAAAGTCATGGTGGTGGTGGCCGAGGTGTTGCCCGGCGGCGAGCTCAAGCTGGCCGGTCTGGGTGTGGCCCCCAGCAACGGCATCAAGCGCGGCGTGGTGGTGAACATCGATGCCACGGTGCAAAGCATCCAGCAGGCCCT
>JAVBYK010000323.1 GCA_030824095.1 bacterium | reverse complement strand
AAGGTCTACGCCATCCCCTACACCTATTCCGAGATGGGTCTGATCTACGACCGCCAGCAGGTCAAGGAGCCCCCCACCTCGTTGCGCGCCCTGTGGGAGCCGCGCTACCGTGGCAAGGTACTGTTGTACAACGGCAGCTCACACAACTTTTCACTGGCGGCCATGGTCCTGGGCGACGCAACCCCCTTTCGTCTGGACGATGGCGAGTGGCCCGCAGCGGTGGAGCAACTGATTGCCCTGCGGCGCAATGCCCTGGGCTTCTATTCGCAGCCTGAGGAATCGGTGGAGCTGTTCACCAGCGGCCGCGCCGCGCTGATGTTTGCCAACTACGGCTCCCAGCAATTGCAGTTGCTCAAGAAGGCTGGTGTGGACGTCGGCTACGCCATTGCCCGCGAAGGCGCGCTGGCCTGGCTGGATTGCTGGGCCATTACCCGCGGCGCCAGGGACCTGGGCTTGGCCCAGGCCTGGATCAACTACCTGCTGGAGGCAGAGCCAGGCAACGCTCTCCTGTCGCGTCAAGGTTTGGCCAACACCACCTCCGAATCCCCCTATCTGCGCCAGCAGGACAAGCTGAAATGGCTGGAGCCGGTGGAAAACGTGGACCGCCGGGCCCGCCTGTGGGACCGCATTCTGGCCGGTGACCGCGCCAGCAAGGTGCTGGCACCATGAAGTTCGGCATAGCCGGCAAACTAGGGCTGCTGCTGGCCGGCGTGAGCATGCTGGCCTCCGGCCTGACCGGCTTTTATGCCTACCAGGCCAGTCGCAGCATGCTGGTCGAATCGGCCAAGGCCGAGTTGCTGACCACCACCAACGTGCTGGGCCGGCGCATTGGCCAAAGCCGCGAGGAAATCTCGCGCAACCTGCAGGTTCTGGCTGGTCATCCAGCAGCGCTGGCGGCACTGCAGGGCAACAATACCACCCCGGAGGATCAGATTGCCACGCTCTTCGAGCGCATGATGCATGCCAATCCCTCGTACTTCCAGATCCGGCTGATCTCGGCCAGCGATAACGGCCTGGAGCGGGTTCGGGTCGACCGGGCCGGTGACCGCCTGCTGCGCGTGCGCGGTGACGACCTGCAGGAGAAGGCGCATTTTTCCTACGTCTCGGGCACCCTCAAGCTGAGCGCGGGCACCACCTACCTGTCGCGCATTGTCATCAACCACGAGCGCGGCGCCCACTCCGGGCTGGACCAGCCCTCCGTCATCCTGGCCACACCGGTCGTGGACGACATGGGCCGTGCCGTGGGGGCCATGGTCATCAACGTGGACCTCAATGGTGTATTTGCCACGCTCACGGCCGACCTGCCACGCGACTACGAACTCTTTCTGGCTAATCGCAATGGCGACTACCTGATTCACCCGGACCCCACGCAAACCTTTGGCTTTGACAAGGGGCGACGGGTGCTGATCCAGGACGAGTTTCCTGTCACAGCCAGCATCGTGAATGGCAAGGAAGCCCGATTGCTGGCCGAAGTACGCGATGGCCGTTACACGGACGCGCCCGTCGTGGCCGCCTTCATCAGCAACAAGGTCCGGGTGACCAGCGATGAAGACCGCCTGACCCTGGGCCTGGCGCAACCCCTTGCCGCCGTTCTGGCCCAGGCCGACCGCCTGGGAAGCGTCGTCCTGCAAATGGTGGCGGGGCTTTTCCTGGTCTGCCTGTTGCTGGCAGTGCTGGTGGCACGCGCGGTGACCCGCCCGATCAACTCCATGAGCACGGCCGTGCAGCACTTTGCCTATGGCCACGCGATAGCCACCCTGCCCGTCGAGCGCCAGGACGAAATTGGCGTGCTGGCGCGCAGCTTCAGCCACATGCAGGAAGAGATTCGCCAACAACTGGAAGCCCTGCAAGCCAACCGCAAGGAGCTGGAGCACCTGGCGCGCCACGACGTATTGACCGGCCTGCCCAACCGACGCGCCTTCCAGGAGCGGTTGGAACAGACGCTGGTGCGCGCCCAGCGCAGCGGCGAACGCTTTGCACTGCTGTTCATCGACGTGGACAATTTCAAAGGCATCAACGACCGTTGGGGCCACGAAGGCGGCGACGCCGCGCTGAAGATCGTCGCGCTGCGGCTGACCTCCGCCACACGCAAGGCCGATGCGGTGGCCCGCATGGGCGGTGACGAGTTTGTCGTGCTGCTGGAGAACCCGACCCACCGCGACGACATCGTCGTCATCGCCGAAAAACTGCTGGAGAGCGTGCGCTCCCCCATCCTCTACGAGGGCCAAGAGATGCAGGTGGGCTTCAGCATCGGCATCAGCCAGTACCCCGACGATGGCAACACGGCCGCACAACTGCTGTCCCGTGCTGACCACGCCATGTACGAAATCAAGGCCGCCGGACGCAATGGCTTCCGTTTTTCTTCCTCAAAAGGTGTCCCAACCAACCCCACACCACTCTGAGGCCCCGCGCTTGTGGGTACAATTCAGGCTGACGGGCCTTCCCACATGGTGAAGCGGCCAACCGGGTCAGGTGGGGAACCAAGCAGCCCTAACTGTGGAGCCAGTGCTGGGGTCAAGGCTCGTCAACCTCATTTCTCCCTCGAAGACCGCCTGCGGACTACCCCGCAGCAGCAACCGGAACTGTGGATTCGCTCATCATGGCGACCAGGATCTCCATGGCGGCCCCGGCCTCGTCCAGCACCAATTTCAGCTCTTCACGGACCTCTCGCCACTGACCATCCGCCGCCTGGATGCGGTAGTCGTGGATCAGCGGCTTGCTGGCATCCAGCCTGGCCAGGCAGTCCAACACGGCGGGGCGGTCCTCTGGGTGCACCAGCCTCAGCCAGAAGCCGCTGGCGCCCAGAAACGCCTCTCGCTCGTAGCCCAGCAATTGCTGGATGTTCTTGCTGACAAAGGTGGCCGCGTATTCGGGCATTGGGGTCCGGGCAACGAACACGACCGGAATGGCATTGGCGATTTCATCCACCCGCTCCTTTTCCTGGGCGACCTCCAGGGCTGCCAGCTGGCGCAGCTCGTTTTCGGCGTCGAGATCACCGCTGGCCGGCGTGCTGCCATGGATTTCCTGCTCCACCAGGTGCAGCAGTTCGTAGTTCTTGATGCCAAATGCCGTGGCGACATTGCTGATGGTGCTGAGGCTGGGCTGTTTGATGCCACGCTCCAGCATGGAGACAAAGGTTCGCTCCAGATCCGAGAGTGAGGCCAGCCGTTCCTGCGTGAGTCCTTGTTGTAGGCGCAGCCGCTTGATGACGGCGCCAAAATAGGATTTATGCATGGGATTCCAAGGGTTGCGATCTGGCAAATATACGGCAGGTATTCTTGCCGGCTTTTTTGGCCAGATAGAGCGCCTCGTCGGCACTTCGCAGCAGGTTGCCGGGGCTGTTCTCCGACGGCGTGGAGAAAGCAATTCCGATGCTCGCCGTGACCGAGACCATCGCCCCCATCAGTTCGATGGGTGGCGCGATGGCCTGGATCAGCTTGTGTGCAATCTCGGTGGCAATACCGTCGCTCTCCAGGTCTTCCAGCACGATGGCGAATTCATCACCCCCCAGGCGCGCGACCGTGTCCTCGCCACGGATGTGGGCGGACAACCGCGATCCGACGATTTCCAGCACACGGTCACCCGCTGCGTGGCCGTGTTGGTCGTTGATCAGCTTGAAACCATCCAGGTCCACCATCAGCACGGCAATCGGCGTACGGGCGCGGATCGA
>JAVBYK010000466.1 GCA_030824095.1 bacterium | reverse complement strand
GGACACCGCGCAGCGAAGTTGGTTTTCTTTTACTTCGGAAGGTCACACCCATGCAACGCTCCAACTCTCGTCGCTTTACGCTGAAGGCACTCACCGCTGCCGTCGCTCTCACCACGCTGACCGCTGTGCCAGCATTTGCCGCTGACACCATCAAGGTCGGCATTTTGCATAGCCTCTCGGGCACCATGGCCATTTCGGAAACCGTGTTGAAAGACACCGTGCTCATGGCCATTGACGAGATCAACGCCAAGGGCGGCGTGCTGGGCAAGAAGCTTGAACCCGTGGTGGTGGACCCGGCCTCCAACTGGCCGCTGTTTGCTGAAAAGACCAAGCAGCTGCTGGGTCAAGACAAGGTCTCCGTGATCTTTGGCTGCTGGACTTCGGTTTCGCGCAAGTCGGTTCTGCCCGTGGTGGAAGAAATGAACGGCCTGTTGTTCTACCCCGTGCAGTACGAAGGTGAAGAGCTGTCCAAGAACGTGTTCTACACCGGTGCGGCGCCTAACCAGCAAGCTATTCCCGCTGTCGATTATCTGATGAGCAAAGAAGGCGGCGGCGCCAAGCGCTGGGTGCTGCTGGGCACCGACTATGTGTACCCCCGTACCACCAACAAGATCCTGCGCGCTTATCTGAAGAGCAAGGGCGTGGCCGACAAGGACATCGACGAGAAGTACACCCCGTTTGGTCATTCTGACTACCAGACCATCGTGGCCGACGTGAAGAAGTTTGCCGCCGGTGGCAAGACCGCCGTGGTGTCCACCATCAACGGTGACTCCAACGTGCCGTTCTACAAAGAGCTGGGCAATGCCGGCCTGAAGGCCAAGGATGTGCCGGTCGTGGCCTTCTCGGTCGGTGAAGAAGAGTTGCGCGGTGTGGACACCAAGCCGCTGGTAGGTCACTTGGCCGCCTGGAACTACTTCCAGTCCATCAAGAACCCCGACAACACGGCCTTCATCAAGAAGTGGTCGGACTATGCCAAGGCCAAGGGCATTGCGGGTCACAAGGACAAGCCACTGACCAACGATCCGATGGAAGCTACCTACATCGGCATCAACATGTGGAAGCAGGCGGTCGAGAAAGCCAAGTCCACCGACGTGGATAAAGTGATCGCCGCCATGGCCGGCCAGACCTTCAAGGCACCCAGCGGCATCGTCTCCAAGATGGACGAGAAGAACCACCACTTGCACAAGTCGGTTTTCATCGGCGAAATCAAGGCCGATGGTCAGTTCAACGTGGTGTGGAAGACACCAGGCCCCGTCAAGGCCAAGCCATGGTCTCCGTATATCGAAGGCAACGACAAGAAGCCTGACGAACCTGTCACCAAGTAAGGCAATCAGTCGGGGAGGGTAGGCCGCCATTGCCCGTGGTGCGATGGCGGCCTTTTAATGACACAGTGGAGAACTTGGCGCATGCCAAAACAGTTACACCAGTTGCTAGGGATGCTCGTGCTGTGCATGGGTATCCATGCCCATGCGCTCACACCGGAAGCGGCCAGGGCGATGGCGGTGGGCGAGGGCGATGCCCGCATCGAAGCCCTGCGTGCGGCAGTTGCAGGCGCAGACGAGAAGACGGTGCAGTTCATCCAGGCGCTGGCCGATGACGCCGTCAAGGTGGTGGCAGACAGACCCTTCATCGCCCGGGATGACAAGGCTGTCGACCCGGTCACTGGCACCGAGACGCCGTTGCCCGATGTGGTCGAGGACGTGATGAACAACAACCGCATGCGCGGTGAACTCGATTCCGCGCTGGCGTCGCTCAAATTGCTCTCCAGCGATGCCGCCGTACGGCGCGATGCCGTCAAGACGCTGCAGGGCGAAGTGGATGAGAGCAGGCTCCCCCTGATTGACAAGGCCTTTGCGCAAGAGGCCGTTTCCGATATCAAGGACCAACTGGGGCTGCTGCGGGCTGCGGCACTGCTGGGCAGCTCCGACAAAGCCAAGCGGCTGGAAGCCGCCACCCTGCTAGCGCAGAGTGCGCAGGCGGCCACCAAGACCTTGCTGCTGGAGCGTCTGCAGACAGAGCCCGACGCACAGGTGAAGGCTGCCCTGCAATTCAGTCTGAACCAGGTTGAGTCACGCCTGGCCTGGGGCGACCGGCTGGGCGCCATTTTCAGCGGCATCAGTCTGGGCTCCATCCTGTTGCTGGTGGCGCTGGGCCTGGCCATCACCTACGGCCTGATGGGCGTCATCAACATGGCCCATGGCGAACTGATGATGATTGGCGCCTACGCCACCTATGTGGTGCAGGGCCTGTTCCAGAAATACGCGCCTGGTTTCTTCGACTGGTATTTGCTGGCGTCGGTTCCGGTGGCGTTCATGGCATCCGCTTTGGTGGGCGCCGCGCTGGAGCGCAGCGTGATCCGTTTCCTGTATGGCCGCCCACTGGAGACGCTGCTGGCCACCTGGGGTATCAGCCTGATGCTGATGCAGGCGGTGCGCACCCTCTTTGGCGCGCAGAACGTGGGCGTGGAAAACCCGAGCTGGATGAGTGGCGGTGTGCAGGTGCTGGGCAATCTGTCCTTGCCCTATAACCGCCTGGTCATCGTGGGCTTCGCACTGGCCGTGCTGGGCGGGGTGGCCTTCCTGATCAGCAAGACCCGCCTGGGGCTGTTTGTCCGTGGCGTGACACAGAACCGGCCGATTGCCAGCTGCATGGGCGTCAACACCGCCCGCATTGATACCTATGCGTTTGCGCTGGGCTCCGGCATTGCCGGGCTGGCGGGCTGTGCACTGAGCCAGGTCGGTAATGTGGGGCCGGACCTGGGGCAGGGCTACATCGTGGACTCGTTCATGGTCGTCGTACTGGGTGGTGTGGGTCAACTGGCCGGAACCGTGTATGCCGCGCTGGGCCTGGGCGTCTTGAACAAATTTCTGGAAGGCTGGACCGGTGCCGTACTGGCCAAGATCGCAGTGCTGGTCTTCATCATCATCTTTATCCAGAAACGTCCGCAGGGCATTTTTGCGATGAAGGGCCGGAGTGCAGAAGCATGAGCACCACAACGACAACTACACCTACTTTGATACTGCCGTCCCGGGCGCCGTTGTTGACCCGCACCGGCTGGGGCGCCTGGCTGGCAGCCCTGATCGTGTTGTGCGCGCTGGTGCCGGTGCTGAACCTGGCAGTGCCCGTGGGCAGTGCCTTCCACTTGAGTGACTTTGCCGTGGGCCTGGTGGCCAAGATCATGTGCTACGCCATCTGCGCGTTGGCCATGGATCTGATCTGGGGTTACACCGGCATCCTGTCCCTGGGCCATGGCCTGTTCTTCGCGTTAGGCGGCTATGCGATGGGCATGTACCTGATGCGCCAGATTGGAACCGACGGCAATTACAAGAGCAACCTGCCGGATTTCATGGTGTTCCTGGACTGGAAGGAACTGCCATGGCACTGGACGTTCAGCGACAGTTTCATCGCCACGCTGTTCCTGGTGGTGGCTGTTCCGGGGCTGGTGGCCTTTGTGTTTGGTTACTTTGCGTTCCGCTCGCGCATCAAGGGCGTGTACTTCTCCATCATCACGCAGGCCATGACCTTTGCCGCGATGCTGCTGTTCTTCCGCAACGAGACCGGCTTTGGTGGCAACAACGGCTTTACCGATTTCAAGCGCATTCTGAACATCCCGATTGCCACACCCAGCATGCGCATGACCCTGTTTGTGCTGACGGCGCTGACGCTGCTGGT
>JAVBYK010000329.1 GCA_030824095.1 bacterium | reverse complement strand
ACGGCCTCGTCAAAGAATTTGCCGCCAGCCTGGGACAGCTTTTCCAGCGACGGGAAGCCAAAGCGGTGCACATCGCGCAGCTGCTTGTTGACCACCACCAGGCGGCCGGCAATCAGCACCATGCGGCCAAAGCCTTCGTGGCTCATCTTCATCATCGGCGAGACCATCTGGCCGGTCTCGCGCTCGATGGCCACCGCAATCGCGTTGTAGAAGATTTCCAGGTGCCACAGCGTCTCGGGGTCCGGGTCGCCCAGGATGGGCAGCGCACGGCGTTCCTCCGCGGTGTGGATGTAGGGCTTGAGCAGTTGCAGATCGGTCTTGCCGTCCCACGCACCATTCATGTCCTGTGCGCGCAGCTGCTTGATCAGCTGCTGCACAAAGGGGGTGGCCAGATAGTCCGCGTCACTCTTCGTGTCAGTAGCTGCGTCCACGGTTGCCTGTTCCGTCATGGGGTGACCTCGTCTTCTTCAAAGTTGTAGCTGCGCTCGCCGTCCTTGAGCAGGGCCTTGCGCAGCCAGGGTGGTGGCGTGCCCTGCAGGACCACCTGCAGCTTGTCCAGAATGTCCTTGATGACCTCGGGCTGGGGCACCTTGATCGGATGGATCTTCATGGCCACGACGCGCGCCGCGCCGGAGCCGCCGATGGCGGCCACATAGACGATGGCGCAGTCCTTGATGGCTTCCAGCTTGGGGGCCAGCTTGTCCTCATCGCCGTCTTCTTCCAGCTTGTCACCGAACTCAAAGCTCTCGACAAACTGGTAGCCGGTGGCGGTCACGTCGTAGACGACGATGCTCTTGGCCCAGCCGAAGTGCGCATCCACGCGCTCCTTGTCCTGGGTAGCGAAGGCGATTTTCATGGTGCTTTCTCCTAAGGTGGATCAGGCGCTGGCCTCGGCCAGACGGGTGGTGGTAGGGGTGGCGGAAACGGTGGCCGCGGCGCGCTGGGCCTCGGGCGGCAGCGGCCAGTCATTGGCGTGGTGGTGGGTGATGTTCTCCAGCATGAGGTTGGCCACCTCGAACACCAGCGCCATGGTGCCGCGGTAACCCACCTGGCAGCGGTGCGCGTTGCCAATGCGGTCAAACACCGGAAAACCGATGCGCAGCAGGGGTTTGCCCAGGCGCTCGGCCGCCTGGCGGCCATGCGAGTGGGTGATCAGCAGATCGCAATCCGCCGCGCCCTGCTCCAAATCCTCCAGGTCGCCCAGCATCACCGTCTCGGCCGGCAACAGCGCGTGCGCGGCCGACTTGGTGGTGCTGATGCAGCAGCGCAGCTCGGCCCCCATGTCGTGCAGCAGGCCGCCCACGGCGAGCAGCAGGTCGGGCTCGGCACCAATCGCCACCTTGATGCCGCCGGTGTAGAAATGGCCATCCAGCATGGCGTCCAGCAACTGGCTGCGCTGGCGCCGGTATTTGGCGGGCACCGCGCGGCCGGAGAGTTGGGACAGGCGTTGCAACAGCCGGTCATTGCATTCCAGCCCGGTGAGCCGCTCAAAGACTTCCAGCGGCGTGCCGGCAATTTCCTGCAGGGCCAGTGCGGCTTCGCGTGTCTGCTCGCCCACGCCAATCGTCAGCGCCGATGCACCGGCCGCGCGGATCTGCTCCAGCGTGGTACCGCCCAGCGTGGTGCCGCGCCAGTCGGGCGGAATGTGGCCGTCGAGCGAACCCGACACGTCGGGCAGCACGATGGCCGAGAGGCCAAAGGCTTCGATGATCTCGCGCAGCTCATCAATATCGGCCGGAGACAGATGGCTACCCGGCAGCAGCGTGACCTGGTCCGCCTGTACCGGTAGCGGCTTGACCAGGGTCTTGACGATGGCCGTGACCGCATGCTTGTAGCCGTCCTCGAACGCGCCCACATAGTCGGGCGTGGAGACGTAGACGATTTCGGTGTCCGCCAGCTCGGGCTTGCGTTTGCGCACGGTGACGATGTAGCCATCCACATCGTCACCCTTGGTTTCGGTGAGACCCGTGGAGCAGATGGCAATGACCTTGGGCGCGGCGCGCTTGCGAATGTTCAGCAGCGCAGCTTCGATGTTGTCGTAGCCCCCCATGATGGAGGTCACCTCGTTCATGGCCGTGGTCTGCAGCGGAATGGCTTCCTTGAAATGCCGCACCAGCAGCACCAGGCCAAACGAGGTGCAGCCTTGCGAGCCGTGCATCACCGGCATGCAGGCATCCAGCCCCAGGAAGGCAAGGCTGGCGCCCAGCGGCTGGCTCATCTTCAGCGGGTTGACCGCGCAGGCTTTTTTGGATTCAACAACGTTGGCCATGGCTATTGCACTCCTGCGGTGGCCACGGCACCCAGCGTCTCACCATCGTTACCCCATGGGGCGGGGATGCGCACCTGCTGCCACACCGGGTTGAAAATGGCGCGGTCAATCTCCTGCACCAGCTTCACCATGCCCTCGTAGCCGCCATAGGGGTGGTAGCGCTCCTGGTTGATGTCCAGCCAGGGCATGCGCGCCTTCAGCGCCACAAACTGCGAGCGCCCGCCCGACAGCATGATGTCGGCCCGCGCATCGCGCAGCATGGCGTACATCTCGCGCGGCGTCATGTCGTCAATCATGTGGGCGTCGGCGCCCTCGCCCATGATCTCCTTGATCTTTTCCTTGTCTTCCTTGGTGGACTTCTTGACGCTGGTGCCCACAATCTCCATGCCGCCCTCTTGCAGCGCCGCCACCACCGACCACGACTTCACGCCCCCGGTAATCAGCAGCACACGCTTGCCGGTCAGGCGCTGCTTGTAGTGCGCAATGCGCTTCCAGGCACGGGCCTCTTCCACCTCAATCAGCCGCTCGGTGCGGTCCAGAAGGTCGGCGGGCGCACCCGTTTGCACCAGCAATTTGGCAATCTGGCGCAGCGTGTCGCTCATGTCTCCAATGCCGTAGAACGAACCTTCAAAGTACGGAATGCCCCAGCGCTGCTCCATCTTGGTGGCGATGTTGATCATCGACTTGGAGCACACCATCATGTTCACCTTGGCGCGGTGTGCACTGGCAATTTCGTTGTAACGACCGTCGCCGCAAATGCAGGACAGGATGCGAATACCCAAGGCATCCAGCAAGGGCTTGACCTGCCACAGCTCGCCCACCAGGTTGTATTCGCCAATGATGTTGATGTCATACGGCGTGGTGAACTCGGGCTCGCGCGTGCCGATGACATAGTCCAGCAGCGCCTCGGCCCCCAGCTTGTTGCCCAGGTTCTTGGGGCCGGCAAAGCCCGGCGCGTTGACCGGGATGATGGGCTTGCCAAACTTCTCGGTGGCGCGTTGGCACACGGCCTCGATGTCGTCGCCCACCAGCGCGGTCACGCAGGTCTGGTAGACGAAGACGGCGGGCGGGTCGTACTTCTCAAGGATCTCGCGGATGGACTTGAACAGGCGCTTCTCGCCACCATAGATCACATCCAGTTCGCTGATGTCGGTGGTGAAACCGGTGCGGTAGAGCTGCGGACCGCTTGATGCACTGTGCCGGTTGTCCCACGAGTTGCCCTCGCAGGCAATCGGCCCGTGCACCAGGTGCGCCACATCGGCAACAGGCTGCAGTGCGATCTTGGCGCCATCAAACGCACAGCCACCTGCGGCGGCGCCGGGGTTCAACTGCTTGGTGCAGCCCTTCTTGCGTTCCTTCTCACTCTTGCCCTGGTTGATGTCGCAGCCAGGCTCCTCGAACACTTCGGCAATCTTGGCCTTGAGCGC
>JAVBYK010000225.1 GCA_030824095.1 bacterium | reverse complement strand
GTGCGTCTGCGCCAGGGCGAGGAGATGGCCCGCTTTTTGCTGGGCTCTACGGTCGTGATGCTGTTTCCCCAGGGGCCGCTGGCCTTCAATCCGCAATGGGCACCCACCGGTGCCATTCGCATGGGTGAAGCAATGGCGTCACTGTCATAGAACTGGACTATCCTGATGCCCGCAGGCATCTTCCCTGATTAGGAGTCGCATGATGGAATCTGCAACCCACACCAACTATTCCCCCGCGCTGGCCACCGGTCCCACCGGGGCGCTGGAGTCCGGCCAGACTGCATGGAGCGGAGTCGCCAGCACTGTGCGGGCACGCCTCGCCGGTGCCACAGCCACATCAGCGGCGGGCAGCAACCTGTCGGTGCGCTCCAGCCTGATGCTGGCATTTGCCTGCGTGCTGCTGGGGGCGCTGGTGATTGGGGTGTTTTCCCTGTTCCAGATGGGGCGCCTGAATGCCTCCACCCACGTTATTTACGAGCAGGAATACACCGCCGGCCAAGCCGCCGAACAGGTGCGCAGCTACCTGTTGCGCGCCAGCCGGGCACAAACCCAGTTGCTGACCGCCAGCACGGCCGCCGAACGCGACACGCTGGCCGGCGACATCGAAGCCAGCCTGGGCAATGTGGGCAAGCAGATGGAGGCGATCCGGCAACTGTCGAGCAGCGAGGAGTCGGTGGAGACCTCCAAACAACTGGTGGATGCGATTGCCAAGTGGACCAAACGCCTGCGCGAGTATGTGAAGCTGGTCAAGGAGCAGCCGCTGTCCTACATGGAGATGAGTCCGGACGTGGCCATGGAGGACGCCGGCCTGGTCAACGAGACCAAGAAGGTGGAGAAGTTTGTCGATGCCCTGGTGCAGCAGCGCGGCCAATCGGCGCAGGCCACCATGCTGCACGCAGCGGAAATCTACGATACCTCGCTGATCTGGGTGGTGGGCATCACGCTGGCGCTGATTGCGGCGTCCCTGGTGGTCGGCGGTGTGGTGACACGCCGTGTCACGCGCCAGCTGGGTGGTGAACCAGCCTATGCCAAGTCCATTGCCAGCGGCATCGCCAATGGCGACCTGACCACGCCGATCAAACTGGCGCCCAACGACACCGAGAGCCTGTTGTATTCGCTGCACGACATGCGCACCCGCCTGGCGCAGACCATGGGCGAGATTGCCGACAGCTCCGCACAGGTGGCCAATGCCTCGCGCGAAATCTCCATGGGCAACCTGGACCTGTCCAACCGCACCGAGCAGCAGGCCACATCGCTGGAAAAAACCACCGCCAATGTGGAGCAGCTCGCCGAAATTGCCAAGCGTTATGCCGACAGCTCCACGCGCGCGGCCCAGCTTTCCGGCAGCGCCAGCCAGGCCGCACGCCAGGGCGGGGATGTGGTGGCCAATGTGGTGCTGACCATGGACAAGATCAGCGAGAGCACGCAGGCCATCCACGCCAATATCGGCGCCATCCAGAGCATTGCGTTCCAGACCAATATCCTGGCGCTCAACGCCGCCGTGGAAGCGGCCCATGCCGGCGAGCAGGGTCGGGGCTTTGCGGTGGTGGCGTCGGAAGTGCGCGATCTGGCACAGCGCAGCGCCACGGCCGCGCGCGAGATCAGCGCGCTGATCGAGAACTCCACGCAGCAGGTCAAGGAAGGCACGCAGCTGGCCCGCACCGCAGGGCAAACCATTGCCGGCATGGCGCAGACCGTGCAGCAGGTCAGCACGGTGATGGAGGAGATTTCCGGGGCCTCGCTGGAGCAAAGCGCCGGCATCGAGGAAATGAACCGGGCCATTGCCCAGATCGACGAGACCACGCAGCAGAACGCCGCGCTGGTGGAAGAGGCTGCCGCTGCAGCCCAGTCACTGGATGAGCAGGCCCAGGCCCTGGACCAGTTGGTGGGCCGCTTTAGCCTATAGCCCCCACGCTCCCTATTTGAAGATCACGGTCTTGTGGCCGTTGAGCAGCACGCGGTGCTCGCAGTGCCACTTGACCGCGCGGGCCAGCACCTGGCTCTCGGTGTCGCGGCCCTGGGTCGTTAAATCTTCCACCGTCTTGCTGTGGTCCACGCGGGCCACGTCCTGTTCGATGATGGGGCCTTCGTCCAGATCCGCCGTCACGTAGTGGGCGGTGGCGCCAATCAGCTTCACGCCGCGGTCATGGGCCTGGTAGTAAGGCTTGGCGCCCTTGAAACTGGGCAGGAAGGAGTGGTGGATGTTGATGGCGCGCCCGGCCAGCTTCTTGCAGAAGTCGTCGCTCAGGATCTGCATGTAGCGCGCCAGCACCACCAACTCGGCACCTTCGGCCTCGATGATCTCGAATTGCCGGGCCTCGACCTTGGCCTTGGTGTCGGCGGTGACCGGGATGTAGTGGAACGGCACGTTGTAGCTGGCTGCCAGCTGGTAGAAGTCGCGGTGGTTGGAAATGATGGCGCGGATGTCCAGCGCCAAAAGGCCACTCTTCCAGCGGAACAGCAGGTCGTTGAGGCAATGCCCTTCCTTGCTGACCAGCAACACGGTGCGCATGGGCTGTGCCGTGGCGTGCAGGCTCCATCGCATGGAATGGCCCTTGGCAAAAAAGCCCAGTTGCGAGTTCAGATCCGAATAGGTGAGCCGCACGCACTTGAACTGCACGCGCATGAAAAACAGGCCGGTGTCCGGGTCGTTGTACTGGGCGGCTTCTTCAATATTTCCGCCGCGCTCCAGCAGGAAGCCCGACACGGCGTGGACGAGTCCCAGGCGGTCCGGGCACGACAGGGTGAGGATATAGGTCTGACTCATAGTGCGACCATTGTCGTCCATGTGGCCCCCACGCTTGTCGCTTCGCGTACTGCGCTGCCCCCCGAGGGGGCTAACTCGCCTTGGGGCGGCCCGGCGGCGAGTTGCGGCCCCCACGCTTGTCGCTTCGCGGGTCGCTGACTATTGCTCGGCCTTTTCCTGGCAATGGATGCAGCGTGCCGCTTCGGGGCTGGCGTGCAGGCGTGCCGGGGTGATATGGACGCCGCAGTCGATGCATTCGCCGTAGGTGTCGGAGGCAATACGGGCCAGGGCGGCGTCGATGGCGGAGAGTTCGGCAACTTCGCGCTCGCCCAGGGCGAATTCCAGCTCACGCTCGGAGGCCAGTTGGGCGCCGGAATCTTCCGGGTGGCCAAAATGGTCGGCTGCCACTTCCACGCGGCTGACCACACCACCGCGCTGCTCGGCGATCTGGGCCAACAGGGCGGCACGCATGTCCATCAACTGTTGTTGGTAAGCGCTGATGTGTTGGCTGTTCATGGCCTGACTCCTGTGTTGTTGTGTGTTGGTCAAATCATGCGCCCCTTGGGAGGGCATTTCTTTGACCAGGGTCAATTTGGTGCCCGCCCCAACATTCAGTGCACCAGAACCGGGTTTTGCGCCAGCTCGGCGTACTGCTCCAGCGTGTCTTCCACCTCTTCCTGGGTGGGGGTGTTGGTCTGCCAGTCCAGGATGTGCTGCTGGAACAATTCAGCCCAGGAGCCATCGAGGTAGACCTCCTTGCCCGAGCGCTTGTCCACAATCTCGAAGCCGTGGCGTGCCATCACCGGGATTCCGCCCGGATACTGGACGGACTTGACCAAACCGGGCGCCGTGCCGCCATCGGCCTCGGCATTGGCCAGCATGTGGGTCACGGAGTAGCTTTCGGAGTCGTAGAGCGTGTGCATAGGATTGATGATAGGGCTTGTATCGCATTTGGTTGCAA
>JAVBYK010000212.1 GCA_030824095.1 bacterium | reverse complement strand
CGGACGATGATGTTGGCGCTGGCCTGTTGCGGCTGGCCCGCTTGTTGGGCGGTGCTGCCAGGACGGGAAGCTCCGCGACAAAAGCAAAATCAAGTTGGTTGTTGGTCAAGGGGCTACCCTGGGGTGACGAATGTGCAGCCATTATCATGGGCGAAATACATCTACCAACGACATCCCAGACCTATGGCCACCAAGATCGCAGCAAACACCTCACCCAAGCCCCTGCTCCCACTCAAGGGGGTCCGCATCCTCAGCCTGGCACTGAATCTGCCCGGGCCCGCCGCGCTGATGCGCTGCCAGCAAATGGGCGCGCGTTGCGTCAAGCTGGAGCCTCCGGCGCACCCCAGCGCGCCCAAAGGGGCATCGGGTGATCCCATGGGCCTGTACAACCGTGGCGCCTATGACACCCTTCACGCGGGGGTGCAGATTGCGACCGCCGATCTGAAGTCGGAAAAGGGGCAGAAAGCATTGCACCGCGAACTGGCCAAGGCCGATGTGCTGCTAACGTCGTTTCGCCCCTCCGCACTGCAAAAGCTGGGGCTCGACTGGAAAGTCCTGCACAAGCTCTACCCCACGCTGTCGCTGGTAGCCATCGTCGGTGCGCCTGGCGCGCGGGGGGAAGAACCGGGCCACGACCTGACCTACCTGGCTGAAAACAACCTGGTCGGTGGGCTGGAGTTGCCTCCTACGCTGTATGCCGATATGGGCGGTTCACTGATGGCGTCCGAGGCGGTGCTGCAAGCACGTCTGCACCAGTTGCAAAAGGGCAAAGGCGTGCGCCTGGACATTGCACTGTCCGATGCGGCCGCCTACCTGGCCCTGCCGCGGACCTGGGGCCTGACCAAACCGGGAGCGGCCGTGGGTGGTGGCCACGCCGGTTACCGCGTCTACCCCTGCAAGGACGGCCGCGTGGCTGTGGCGGCGCTGGAGCCACACTTCGCTGCATCCCTGGCAACGGCGGTGGGGCTGAAGACGTCCAACATCATGGCCATGTTCGCGCCCGAAACACACGCCGCCATTGCTGCGTTCCTGCTGACGCAGACGCGCGCGCAACTGGACAAGCTGGCTGCGGACAAGGACATCCCGCTGCACACGCTGCCGGCCTGAGGCACTACCCTGCCAGTGCGGCCTGTGCCCATTCGGGTGCAGGCCTGAAATCGCAGGCCCATGGCAACACGGCATCGGCCGGCATGGGCCGCGCAACACCGTAGCCCTGGGCAAAGTCGCACCCCAAACGGATGAGTTGCACGCCATGGGAGGTGCTTTCAACACCCTCGGCAATCACATGGCGGTTGAAGACACGGGCCAGGCCAATCACGGCACTGACCAGTGCCAGATCATCCGTGTTGTCCAGCATGTCCCGAACAAAGGTCTGGTCAATCTTCAGGGTGTCGGCCGGCAAGCGTTTGAGATAGGCCAGTGATGAATATCCGGTGCCGAAGTCGTCCAATGCAAAGGTAACGCCCAGAGCCTGGCACTCCAGCATGACGTTGCACACATGCTGCACGTCTTCCAGCGCCGCCGACTCCAGCACTTCGATTTCCAGCAACTCCGCCGGCACATCCGAAAAGTCGGCCAGAACGGCCTTCAGCTTCACGACAAAGTCCTTGAGCTGAAAATGCCGGGCCGCAATGTTCACGCTGACTCGCCAGCGCTTGCCCTGTGCCAGCCAAATCCGCAGCTGCTGCATGGCCTGCTGCAAAACCCACTCGCCGATTTCGATGATGACGTCATCGTTTTCCACCCGTGGCAGGAAGTGCAATGGCCCCAGCAAACCCTGCTCGGGATGCTGCCAGCGCAACAATGCCTCCATGCCACAGACCTCACCGGTGCGCATGTTGACCTTGGGCTGGTAGTACAGACGCAGCTCTCCATCCACGACCGCGCGGTGGATGCGCGTGCGCTGGATGTGCCGGGTCTCCACCTCCTTGTCCAGACTGGCGTCAAAAAAGTGGCTGCAATTGCGCCCGGTCTGTTTGGCCTGGTACAGGGCCTGATCAGCGTGGCGCAACAGGGTGTCGGGGTTGACATCGTCATCCGGGTAAATGGCTACGCCGGCACTCGCCGTGAGGTGGATGGTGGAGTCATGGATCACGTAGGGGCGGGCCAGGTCGGCCAACACGCGATCGACGCACTGCATGATTGCTCCAACATCGGTCTGACCACCGATCAACAGCACAAACTCATCACCACCCAGGCGCGCCGCGCTGTCATCACCCACAGCCGCATTGCCCAGGCGCAGGGCCACTTCCTTCAGCAGGCGGTCGCCCACGGCGTTGCCCAACTGGTCATTGACCTGCTGGAAGTGGTCCAGGTCAATCAGGCACACGGCCTGCAGACACCCGAGGTATTTGGCGCGGAAGATGGCGCGCTGGAATTGCTCCCCCAATCCGGAGCGGTTGCTCAAACCCGTCAGTTCATCATGGTGGGCCAACCAATTGATCTGCTGCATCAAGTAGCGCTTCTCACTGACATCCCGAAAGACCAGCACACAACCCATGGGCGTGCCATCGGCTTTCGCAATGGGCGACGCCGTGTACTCGATGGTGAAATGCTGTCCGGCATGGCTGACCAACACCTGGTTGCTCGCATGGACCACCGTACGGACCGTGAGCACGTCACTCCAAGTGGGGCCAGAAGGGGATTGTCCTGGAACGTCCATCAATTCAAAGACATGCGTCAGCGGGCTGCCCAAGGCCAGGTCCGAGGTCCAACCGGTGAGCTGCTGCGCCACGGTGTTGATGGAATCAATCCGCCAGCGCAGGTCGGTGGTAATGACCGCATCACCAATCGAGGACAGGGTCACTTCCGCGCGCTCCTTCTCGGCTCGCAACGCCGCCTGCGCCTGTCTGCGCAGGGTGATGTCCACCATGGCGCAAATTTTTCCTGCCGACACGCCATCCGCAGTGGTGAACCCCGCCTGCCAGTACAGGGCATCCAACGCCTGCCCATCGGGCGTAACCACATGCAATTCCTGCTCCGCCAAGAAGTCTTCACCCGTCTGCCGCAGCGGACTGCCCTGGGTGTCCACCAATTGCATGGTGTTGAAAATATCCTGCATGGGCTTGCCCACCAGACTGGCGGCGTTCGCGCGAAACAGGTGCTCCCACGCGGTGTTGACCCGCGTGCAGATCCCCGAAGTGTTTTCCACGAACATGGGCACGGGGAATGCATTGATCAACTGCTGGGTGAAATGGAGCTGTTCGCGCTGTTGGCGCTCACTGGTCAGCAGGGATTGCACCAGCGTCTGAACCTCCTGCGCCATCGCATTGAAGGTGCTGGCCATGGCCCGTGCTTCAGACGTGCCGGTGACCTGCATGCGCGCCGAGTAGTCACCGCTTTTGAATTGGTCGGTCGCCAGGGCCAGGCGCCGCTGCATGGCGCCCGTGCTACGCAGTATCAGCGTCAGCAGGAAAAAGATGGTGAAGACAATGGCCGCCGAAATCTTGACCTGCACCATCAGTGTCCTCCAGACGCTGTTGACGGCGGCCACGGTGGATGGCGTCAGCCCCAGTGAGGCACGGCCCTCGCCAACCAACGTTACCGGGTACGTAGAAACCTGGTCCCGTATCGGGACGAAACGACGAAACCATTCAGGATAGGCTGCTGTCGGCACCTCGCGATTGCTGACCTCCACAACCATGCCATCGGTCTGCCAGCGGATGGATGCCACATCCGGGTTGATGCGCAGTTCGTCCTCCAGCAAGCC
>JAVBYK010000483.1 GCA_030824095.1 bacterium | reverse complement strand
AAGGTCTTCAGCCACCTGGCCAATGTGGGTGACTGCCGCAGCCTGGTGATCCACCCCGCCAGCACCACCCACTTCCGCATGACCGACGAAGCCCTGGCCGGCGCTGGCATCACCCAGGGCACGATCCGCCTGTCGATTGGACTGGAAGACGCCGACGACCTGATTGACGACCTCAAGCGCGCGCTCAAGGCCGCAGAAAAGGCGGGAGCCTGACCATGGAACTCACCGTCAACAACGCCAAGACCTACTGCTACACCGGCGGCAAGCCGTTCGACGCGGCCAAGCCCACAGTCGTATTCATCCACGGCGTGCTCAACGACCACAGCGTGTGGATTCTGCAAAGCCGCTACCTCGCCAACCATGGCTATAACGTGCTGACCGTGGACCTGCCGGGCCACTGCCGCAGCGCCGGCGAGGCGCCCTCCTCCGTCGAGGAAGCAGCCGACTTCATTGCCGCGCTGCTGGACGCTGCCGGTGTGCAAAAGGCCGCACTGGTGGGCCACAGTTGGGGCTCGCTGATCGCGCTGGAGGCCGCATCCCGGCTGAAAGACCGCGTCACGCACCTGGTGCTGGTGGGCACGGCCTTTCCGATGAAGGTCTCGCCGGTGCTGATCGAAACCTCGTTGAGCGAACCGATGAAGGCGCTGGCCATGATCAATGTGTTCTCGCGCAGCACGCTGGCGGCTCCGCCCTCGGCACTGGGGCCTGGCACCTGGGTGTTTGGTGCCAGCATGGCGCTGGGCAAGCGGGTGCTGGCCAGCAACACCGCAGTCAATGTGTTCCACCGCGGCTTTGTGGCCTGTGACCGCTACGCCCATGGCGAGCAGGCCATCAGCGAAATCGCCTGCCCGGTGCTGTTTGTGCTCGGCGCCCAGGATCAGATGACTGCGCCCAAGGCCGCGCAGCCGTTGATCGCCAAGGCCCGCGCCAGCGGCAAGACAGTCCAGGTGGTGAGCCTGCCCGTGGGTCACCACCAGATGACCGAGACACCGGACGAAACCCTGTTTGCCATCCGCGACTTCCTGAACACGGTGCCACAATAGTCCGATGACTTCCAGCCTGCACCATCCGGCCAGAACGCCGCTCCCGCAACGGGCCAGGAATGCCCTCCTCGCATGCCTGGTGGCACTGGCGTCACCCTGGTGTGTGGCAACAGAACTGGAACTGCTGACCGAAGAAAACCCGCCGCTCAACTACTCGGAAAACGGCCAACCCAAGGGCCTGAGCGTTGACGTGGTGCTGGAAATCCAGCACCGGATCGGCAGCCACGAACCCATCAAGGTCCAACCCTGGGCCCGTGCCTATCGCACCGCCAGCACCGTGCCCAATGTCGCCCTGTTTGGGACCGCGCGCACGGCGGCGCGGGAAGAAATGTTCCAGTGGGTCGGCCCGGTGGCAACGGCGGTGGCGTCCCTGTATGGCAAGCGCGGCTCCGGCCTGCGCATCAACAGCCTGGACGAAGCCAAGGCCGTCAGCCGCATTTTGGTCGTGCGGGACTTCTATACCCACCAGATGTTGGAGAAGCTGGGCTTCACCAACCTGGAGCTGGTGCCCAAGCCCGAAACCATGGTCAAGATGGCTGTCAACGGGCGAGCCCCGCTGATGTTCGTCGGCAACCTGACGCTGCCAGACCTGCTGGAAAAGGCGGAAGCCAAACGCAGCGACGTGGAATTGCTCTACACCGTCACCAGCATCCAGACCTACATCGCCTTTTCGCTGGGCACACCCAAGGATGTGGTCCATGCCTGGCAGGTGGCGCTGGACAGCATGAAACGCGACGGTAGCTACGCCGCCATTTACGCCAAGTGGCTGCCCGGTGAAACGCCGACCCGGATCAAGCCCGACCCGATCATTTCACCGTACTGAGTTCGCCAGCCTGGCGGGCACTATTTGCTGGCTTTGACCGCCAGCACCGGGCAGGACACCGACAACAGCAGCTCCTGGGCGACACTGCCCATGATGAGCTTGCCCACCGGGGAGCGCTTGCGGATGCCAATGATCAGCAGGGAGGCCGGCAAGGTGTCGACCAGGCCCTCGATCTCCTCGACCGTGCTCTTGCCGCGGCCGAACTGTTTGAACTCGGCGTCCACCTTCGCATCGGCCAGCAGTTTTTCGATGCGCTCGGCATCCTGGGCGCTGGCCATGGATGCGTCATCGCTGTCCCCCGGGGTTGCATTGACAACCATCAGGCGTTCATTGCGACGCTTGGCAATTTCGATACCCTTATCCAGAGCGGCCTGGCCTTCGGGACGGGGTGCGTAGGCTACAAGAATGGTCATGACGTACTTTTTCCTATGGTTGTTCCTGGGATAGTGCCATTGTGCACAAGCTTGGCAGCATATACCGGCGGCGCGGCGACGCCGTCGCATGGTAGGCATGAATCAGGGCAACCCAGTCACGCAAGTGACTGGCCGGATGCGCCATCTCACAGCAGGCGATATGCGCTATCCAATTCATAGCACTTCACGCAGTGTTATCGAGGGCCAGTGGCCAATTTGCCATATCTTCTCGGTCTGAGGCGTGCGTTCCACCAGCCAGGCACTCAGCAGCGGCTCCAGCGGCGTCGTGTCAGGGTCCACCAGCAGCACGTAGCGCGCTTCGTCGCCGGGTTGCAAAACTTCCCGCAACTGCCCGATCCAGTCGAACGAGGTCAGCGTGCGCATCAACGGCTCCAGGCGCAGCGGGTCCACATGCAGGGTCTGGCACAGTTGCTCCAGGGTCAGGCCCTTGGCGTCGCCGGCGCGGGCGCGCTCCAGCTGCTGCACCACTTCCAGCGACAACTGGAAACGCCAGCCGTGGGGCAAACGGCGCAGGGTGCCTCCCGCCAGCAGGCTGGGCAGATAAGCCGTCAGCGCCGCACCCAGCAGCACAATGACCCAGGCCACATAAATCCAGACCAGCAGGATGGGCACGGTGGCAAAGGCGCCATACACCACCGAATAGGTCGGAACCTTGCTCAGGTACAGCGTCAGTCCGCGCTTGGCCAGCTCCATGCCGGCGGACACGAAGAAACCACCAATCCACGCGTGGCCCCAGCGCACGTGGGTGTTGGGCACATAGCGGAACATGGCCGCCATGCCGGCACCCACCAGCAGGAATTGCAGCACGTTGAGCAACAGACTCACCCCGCCCGGAATCTCGCCCACCACACCCTTGGACGCGGAAACGGCGTAGGAGGTCAGACTCAGGCTCACCCCCAGCAGCAGCGGCCCCAGCGTGATGGCCGCCCAGTAGATCAGCACCCGCTGGGCAAAGGGTCGCGGCGTATGGACCCGCCAGATGCTGTTGAGCGTGCGGTCAATGGTGAACACCAGCGCCAGCGCCGTGCCCAACAGCACGGCCAGGCCCAGCGCGCCCAGCTTGTTGGCCTTGCCGGCAAACTGGTTCAGATAGCCCAGCACCTGGCGGGCGATGTTGTCGGGCACCAGGCTCTCGATCAGCCACTTCTGCAGCACGTCCTGGAACTTGGCAAACATGGGAAAGGCCGTGAACACCGCCAGCGCCACGGTGATGAACGGCACCAGCGCGATGGTGGTGGTGAAGGTCAGGCTGCTGGCGGTCAGGCCCAGGCGGTCCTCGCGAAAGCGCTCACGCAGGGTGCGCAGCGCATGGAACCAGGGCACATGGGCCACTTCATTGAGCCAGCCCCGTAAACGTTCAAGGTATTGCATGCCCGCTATGATGCCACCGACCATGAACGCTCCCTCTCC
>JAVBYK010000266.1 GCA_030824095.1 bacterium | reverse complement strand
TGGACAGTGGCCGAACTGGCCGGCGTGGCGCGCGGTGCCTCGGTGTTGGCGATTGGCGTCGTGCTGGTGGCTGCGTCCTTTGCGTGGATCACGCTGCAAGTGCAGCGCAAAAGCAAGCGGCCCAAGCTGGATGCCGTGCAGCGCCTGTGGCGCGTCGCCATGGTCAGCGCCCTGCTGGCCTGTGCACTGTGGTTGCTGACCCGGGTGTCGGGCACGGTGGCCCAGTGGCAGAGCTGGCCGTTGCTGTTTGGCGCCCTGCTGCTGTTTGGCGGCTTCATGTCGGTGATTCTGGGCATGCTGTACAAGATCGTGCCTTTTCTGGTCTGGCTGCACCTGCAAAACCTCGGCCACGGCCGCCTGTTGGCGCCCAATGTGAAGAAGGTGCTCGATGAATGGCACATCAACGGCCAGATGCACGCCCACTTTGTGGCCGTTGGGCTGTTGCTGCTGGCCGTGGTCTGGCCGCGCGGGTTTGTCTATCCGGCCGGCCTGGCCCTGATCGCGGCCAACGCCTGGCTGCTGCGCAACCTGCTGGCGGCGGTGGGTGTGTACCGCACGCACCTGGCCAAGATCGCGGCGCTCGACACCCCATTGGGTTGACCGGTTTTTCGTCATCATGCGCATATACTGTGCGCATCCTTGATGGAGACCAGCCATGCTGCACTTTGAGAATGCGCCCAAGAAAGCCACCAATCTGTCCCTGAACTCCCGGGTGCTGGAAGCAGCGCGCGAGATGGGCATCAACATTTCCCAGACCGTGGATACTTTGTTGGCAGAAGAGGTCAAACGGCTCTATTGGGAAAAGTGGAACGAAGATAACAAGGGCGCCATCGACGCCTACAACCAGCGCGTTGAAGCGCACGGTTTGCCCTTGGCCAAATACAGGACCTGGGGCAAGGGCTTGGGCGACGGAAGCAAGGGCGGTTGATATGGCCCGGTTTGATGTCTATGCCAACCCAGACCTGGATGAGCGCAACGTCATTCCCTTTTTTCTGGATATTCAGAACGACCACATCAAGGGTTTTCAAACCCGCGTGATGGTTCCCCTGTGGGATGCTGCGATGATTGCATCCCGCACGGCGGACCTCAATCCCGAATTGGAGGTCAAGGGGCAACGTGTCGTCATGGACACCCCCGCCCTGGGTGCCGTTCCCCTGGCCGCCTTCAAACATGCCATCGACAACCTCGGGCACCAGCAATTGATGATTCAAAACGCCCTTGACACACTTTTTGGAAGCTATTGAACATGAGCCACCCCATTCGCTCCCAATACGAAGACTTCATGCGCCACGTCACCACCACGGGTGTGCACAAGGGCGACCGCACCGGCACCGGCACCAAGAGCGTGTTTGGCTACCAGATGCGCTTTGACCTGAATGAAGGCTTTCCGCTGGTCACCACCAAGAAGGTGCACTTGCGAAGCATCATCCAGGAACTGCTGTGGTTTCTGACTGGCTCCAGCAGCAACAACTGGCTGAAGGAACGCGGCGTGACCATCTGGGACGAATGGGCCCGCCCCGATGGCGATCTGGGTCCGGTTTACGGCGTGCAGTGGCGCAGCTGGCCCACACCGGACGGCGGCCACATCGACCAGATCGCCGAAGTCATCAAGACGCTCAAAAGCAACCCGGATTCGCGCCGCATCATCGTCAGCGCCTGGAACGTGGCCGATCTGGACAAGATGGCGCTGATGCCCTGCCACGCGTTCTTCCAGTTCTATGTGGCGCCCGCCACCCAGCCTGGAGGCAAAGGCAAACTGAGCTGCCAGTTGTACCAGCGTAGCGCCGACATTTTTTTGGGGGTGCCGTTCAACATTGCTTCATACGCCCTGCTGACCCACATGGTGGCGCAGCAGTGCGACCTGGATGTGGGCGACTTCATCTGGACCGGCGGCGACTGCCACATCTACAGCAACCACCACGAACAGGTGGAGCTGCAGTTGAGTCGCACGCCCTTCGCGTATCCCACCCTGCACATCAAGCGCAAACCGGACTCGATCTTCGATTACCAGTACGAAGATTTTGAAGTCGTGGGTTATGAAAGCCATCCCGCCATCAAGGCGCCGGTGGCCGTCTGATGGCCCCCACGCTCCCGCATTGCATGTGGTCGCTGCCCCCCGAGGGGGCTCCTGCCTGCTTGGGGCGGCCCGGCGCCGGCAGGACGTGATCACGCGCAAACAGGTGCTGGCCCTGGTGGCCATCACCCTGATGTGGGGCCTGAACTGGCCGATGATGAAGTTCTCGCTGCGCGAGATGACGCCGCTGTACTTCCGCGCCCTGACCATGAGCACCGGCGCGCTGTGGCTGTTTGTGTTCTACCGCGCTCGCGGCCTGCGCATGCTGCCCCAGGGGGCCGAGTGGGGCACGGTGGTCAAGCTGGGCCTGCCCAATGTGCTGGGCTGGCACACCACGGCGATCTTTGGCGTGCTGGAGCTGGCGTCGGGCCGGGCCGCCATTCTGGGCTTCACCATGCCGATCTGGACCGTGCTGATCGGCACGCTGTTCCTGGGTGAAAAACTCACCCCCCGCATCACCGTCGCCGTGGTCGCCGTGGCGTCGGCCATTGCCCTGCTGCTGTCGCATGAACTGGGCACGCTCAGTGGCCGCCCGGCCGGCATTCTGTGGATGGAGTCGGCCGCGCTGCTGTGGGCCATTGGCACGGTGATGATGCGCCGCACCCGCATCACACTGCCGGTGGAAACGCTCACGGTGTGGATGCTGATCCTGTCCAGCATCTGCCTGTGGGTCATGGCGATTGCGCTGGAGCCCTGGCCGAGCTGGCACTACTCGCCCGCCATGTGGGGCAGTCTGGTCTATGGGACCTTCATCAACTACGGCTTTTCGCAGATCATCTGGTTTGGCATGGCGCGCAATCTGCCGCCGGCCACCAGCGCCATGAGTATCATGGCGGTCCCGCTGATCGGCACGCTGTCGGCCACGCTGATCGTCGGTGAATGGCCGCACTGGGAAGACTACGTGGCCATGGCGTTCGTGATGGCGGCAATAGCCGCCGTGCTGCTACCCGCCCGCCGACCCAAGCCACAGCCAACCTAAAACCTGTTTCGCATGCAACTGCACCTGATATTCGCCAAGGCCCGCAACGGCGTCATCGGCAAGGACAACGCCCTGCCCTGGCACCTGCCCGAAGACATGGCGCACTTCAAACGCCTGACCATGGGCTGCCCGGTCATCATGGGGCGCAAGACCTGGGACTCGCTCCCGGCGCGCTTTCGGCCACTGCCGGGGCGCACCAATGTGGTCGTCACCCGCCAGGCGGCTTGGAGCGAAAATGGCGCGCAGCCCTCGTCGAGTCTGGATAGTGCGCTCTCATTTTGTGAGCAGTTTGAGCACGTCTGGGTGATTGGCGGTGCCGAGCTGTACGCCCTGGCCCTGCCCTACGCGCACACGGCGGAAGTGACCGAAATCGATGCCGACTTTGAGGGCGATGCCTACGCTCCACAGTTCGGCCCGCAGTGGCTTGAAAGCGCACGCGAAACCCACACCTCGTCACAGGGCTGGAATTTCAGTTTTGTAAGCTACCGCAATTCCCAACCCCTCTCCTCCAACACCCCAGGAAATTAAGCATGTCAGGACACGGATTCCATGTTCACGGCCCCCACGACCACGAACTCGAACACGCCCAACAGGGCGGCCACGGTGGCCACGACAGCGGCGGCATGATCAACCAGATAGCCATGTTCACCGCCATCATTGC
>JAVBYK010000459.1 GCA_030824095.1 bacterium | reverse complement strand
CTCATCATCTTCATCATCACCGTGCCGGTCATGAAACATGCCGTCAAGGTCGATCTGCCCAGTGCCACGGCCCAGCGGCAAAGCATCAAGCCCGAGACCATTGCGCTGAGCGTGGATGCCCAGGGCGCTTATTTCTGGAACCAGAACCCGGTCGGCGAGCAGGAACTGGGCCGGCTGCTGGAGACGGAGGCGGCCAAGGAGCCACAGCCGGAACTGCACATCCGCGGTGACAAGGCCGTGCGCTACGAGTTTGTGGTCCAGGCCATGGCGCAGGCGCGTTCAGCCGGGCTGCAAAAGATCGGTTTCGTTACCGAACCCAAGCACTAGCCCCCAAGCGCCGCCACGGCAGCCTTGGCAACCTGCGCGTCTTCGCTGGACTTGACACCACTGACGCCCACGGCGCCCAGGCACTGGCCGTCCTTCAGGATCGGCACGCCGCCTTCAAGCATGCCCTCCAGATTGGGGGCGCTCAAAAAGGATGCACGTCCGCCGTTGATCATGTCTTCGTAGACCTTGCTTTCACGCCGTCCCAGTGCCGAAGCACGGGCCTTGCCCGGGGCGATATGGGCCGAGATGGGTGCGGCACCGTCCAGACGCTGGAACCACAGCAGGTGGCCGCCATCGTCCACGATGGCGATACTCACCGCCCAGTTGTGCTTGTGGGCTTCGGCTTCGGCGGCAGCGGCCATGGCTTTGACATCGGAAAATTCGAGAATGGATTTGGATTTCATGGCGCAAGGCTCCTCTTCATATGTAGAGGCGCAAGCATAACCCCCTCGCAAGCCGCCATTTGCTACCCGCAACGCGCAACAGCCTTACGAAAAAAAGGGCCAATGAAGGACGAAATTCGGGGCGCCAATCTTGAGAAACCCTAGAATCGACCCATCTGCCAACTTGCAGACACTGAAGGAGTTCTCACTATGACTGACTACACCAAGATTTTGACCCCTGACCAGAGCGGCTATCTGGTCGCCGACGGACAGCGCAACAAGGTCTTGCGCAATACCTATATGTTGCTGGCCCTGAGCCTGATGCCCACCGTGCTGGGTGCCTGGCTGGGCGTGGAGCTGGGTCTGGCGGCGCTGTTCCGCGGCTGGCTGGGCATGCTGCTGTTCATCGGCGTGGCCTTCGGTTTCATTTACGGCATCGAGAAGACCAAGAATTCCGCTGCCGGCGTTCCCATGCTGCTGGGCTTCACCTTCTTCATGGGGCTGATGCTCTCTCCCATGATCCAGTCAACCCTGGGCTTCAAGAATGGTCCCCAGCTGATCATGACCGCATTTGCCGGCACGGCTGGCGTGTTCATGGGCATGGCAGCGCTGGCCAGCGTCATCAAGCGTGACCTGTCGGGCATGGGCAAGTTCCTGTTCGTCGGCCTGATCATGCTGGTGATTGGCAGCCTGATCAATGTCTTCGTGGGGTCGACTGCCGGCATGATCGTGCTGTCCATGATCAGCATTGGCATCTTCAGCGCCTACATGCTGTATGACATCAAGCGCATCATCGACGGCGGCGAGACCAACTACATCAGCGCCACCCTGGCCCTGTACCTGGACATCATCAACGTGTTCCAGAGCCTGCTGGCCCTGTTGGGCATCTTCGGCGGCGAGCGCGACTGACTCGACCACTGATCCATCCAAAAAGGCCCTTCGGGGCCTTTTTTGTTGCCCAAAAGCGGCGATCATTCAATACACGGCCAACTTTGCCGATATAAGACCCAATCACTACGAGTTTTCATGATTGCACGCCTGCTCCTCCTCGCCATGGTCCTGACTCTGGGTGGCTGTGACGCCATCACCGCGCTGATGGCCGACCCCAAAGCCGCCCAGCGCGTGGCCGACTCCAAAGCCATTGGCAGCGCCTGCCGCTATGGTTTGCGCAGCATTGAGGACTGTTACGCCCTCAACGAGAAAGCGTCCAAGGCCTATGTGTTCGAGGGCTGGAAGGAAATGGACCAGTACATGCGCGAGAACAAGATCGACGGCGTGCCCTCACGGGTCGGCAAGGGCGGCGCAGCCGCACCGGCCGAAGAAATCATCGAGGAAAAGGCCGGCAGCGATGCCGCCAAGGACAAGCCCGCCGACGGCAAGGCCAAGCCGAAGGCAGCCGACAAGGCTGCGCACTGAACCCGGCTCCGAGAGAGCGGGGTCAACCCACCCAGTCAAACACCGCAATGCTCTCCACGTGGGCCGTGTGCGGGAACATGTTGACCACACCCGCCGCTGAGCAGCGGTAACCACCCTGCAGCACCAGCACGCCGGCGTCGCGCGCTAGCGTGGCCGGGTTGCAGCTCACGTAGACGATGCGTTTGGGTGCCGTCCAGCGCTGCTCGGCCTCGGAGGCGACGCCTTCCGCCACCCGCTGGCGCACACCGGCCAAGGCCTGCACCAGGGCAAAGGCGCCTTCCCGCGGCGGGTCCACCAGCCATTTGTCGGCGGCGCCATCACTCACCAGCAACTCCGGTGTCATTTCAAACAAATTACGCGCTACAAATTTGGTAGCTGCCAGCGCCCGTTTTTCGAGGGCTGCAGCCTGATTGAGCTTGTAGTTCTCGCGGGAACGGGCAACCAGCGACTCGGCCCCCTCCACGCCCAGCACCTCGCGCGCCTGGGTGGCCAAAGGCAGGGTGAAATTGCCCAGGCCGCAGAACCAGTCGATGACACGCTCTTCCCGCTGGACCTTCAGCAGCCCCAGCGCACGCGACACCAGTACCCGGTTGATGTGCGGGTTGACCTGGGTGAAATCGGTCGGGCGAAACGGCATCGTGATGCCAAAGTCCGGCAAGGCGTAGGCCAGTTGACCGGTCTCATGCCCGGGCAGTTCGTCGAGGCGGTGAATAGTTTCCGGCCCCTTGGGTTGCAGCCACCACTGCAGGCCGGGGTTGCGCGCTGCAAACTGGCGCAGACGGTCCAGGTCGCCCTCGGACAAGGGCTCCAGATGCCGCAGCACCATGGCAATGACCTCGCTGCCTGCGCCCCCGGCAGGCATATCGCCCATGGCCAGCTCGATCTGCGCCAGCGTCTCCACCGCGTCCATGGACTCGATCAGGCGGCGCAGCGGCACCAGCATGGCGCTCACCACCGGCGCCAGCACCGGGCAAACCTCCATGTCGGCCACGTAGCGGCTCTTGCGCTCGTGGAAGCCGATCAGCACCTGGCCCTTCTTGCGCACATGGCGCACCGACAGGCGCGCCCGGTAGCGGTAGCCCCAGGCCGGCCCTTCAATGGGGCGCAGTACGTTGTCGGCCTTGAGCTTGCCGATGTGCCACAGGTTGTCCTCTAGCACCCGCTGCTTGACGGCCACTTGGGCCGCAATGTGCAGGTGCTGCATCTTGCAGCCGCCACAGGCGCCTGCGTGCAGGCCAAAGTGCGGGCAATCCGGGCGCACGCGCTGGGAGGATTCCACATGAATCTCGGTCAGCGTGCCCTTCTCGAAACTGTTCTTGGAGCGATGGATCTGGGCACTCACCACCTCAAAGGGCAGCGCCCCATCAATGAACACCACCTTGCCATCGGGTTTGTGGGCCACGCCCTGGGCCTCCAGGTCCAGGGATTTCACTCTCAGCCAGCCCTCGGGCAGCGGTTTCTCGGTAGGAATCAAATCTGTCATGCCTGAATTGTCTCAGGTTGGGGCATGGCACCCAGATGACAGATTTGTAACCCTGCCGGCATCTCATTGAAAGGGCGCACTGCCCATAATCCAGCCTTCAGCCACCCGCCCTGC
>JAVBYK010000388.1 GCA_030824095.1 bacterium | reverse complement strand
CTGCCATCCAGACGCTCGTGGTGTTGGAGGATCATGTCCATCACCGGCCAGGGAAACTCCACCTGGCGCAGGATGTCCCCTCCTACCTCGGAATGGCTTTTCACCAAACTGAACTCGATGTCCGTGAGCCGGCCCGGACGGCTCAAAATCTCGGCGGGCACGCTGATCTTGCCCAGGTCGTGGATCATGCCGCCCAGGCGTATGCCGTCGATCTGATCCGGTGGCAGACCCAGTTTCTGCGAAATGGCAACGGCCAGTTGTGACACACGTGCCTGGTGCCCGGCGGTGTAGGGGTCGCGCTTCTCGATGGTGAAGGCGATGGCCTGGATGGTCTGCTCCAGCATGCGCCGGTATTGGCCCTGGCTCTCCCGCAGGGCATCACAGGTGACACGCAGTTCGGCGGTGCGATCTGCCACCTGGCTTTCCAGCTGGCGTTGCATGTGGTGAAGCTGCAGGTGGGTCCGCACCCGGGCCAGGACTTCCTCGGCTTGAAAGGGCTTGGACACATAGTCCACACCGCCAGCCCGGAAGGCAGCCAGCTTGTCGGCGGTTTCTGTCAGCGCACTGATGAAGATCACCGGGATGTCGCGGGTCGCTGCGTCAGTCTTCAGGCGCCGGCAGGTTTCATAGCCGTCCATGCCCGGCATGCGGATATCCAGCAGCACCAGATCCGGCGCGCTGGCAGCAATGGCACGCAGCGCGATTTCACCGCTTAGCGCCGGGCGCACCTTGAACCCGGCCTGCTGCAGAATGCCGCTGAGCACCTGCAGGTTGTTCGGATTGTCATCAACGATGACGATGCTGGGTTTGTCGTTGTTGTTCATGGGGAACTTTGCGGCCCCTCGCACAGGGCGACGATTCGATCATAGCGATAGGTCCGAACCCATTCTTCGAGTTCACCGGCCAGGCGCGCGTCTGTTGCACGGATGCGATCAATAGCGCGCTGGGTGGCTTCCTCATCCAGGATTCCCGCAGCACGGCAGAGCTCTTCGCGCAGGTCTGCCGGGAAACGGGCCAAGTCCGCGCCGGAGACTGCGGCTGCCATGGGAACGGTTGATGGCTCTGCATAGCGATAACGCAGCCCCATCAGTCGCTCCATGGCAGCGAACAGTTGCTCTTCATCGAGCGGCTTGGACAGCACGTCGTCGCAGCCGGCCGCGATGATGTCGCCGCGATCCTCGCGGAACGCGCTGGCGGTCAGGGCTGCAATCTTCACCTCAAGACCACCGGGCAACGCGCGGATGCGGCGGGTGGCCTCGTAGCCGTCCATGACCGGCATGCGCATGTCCATCCAGATGAAGTGTGGGTGCCAGGTCTCAAAGGCGTCCACGGCCTCCTGGCCGTTGGCGGCGATGCGGGTTTCCAATCCGACCTGCTCCAGCAATTGCGTCAGCAAGAGCTGGTTGTCTTCCTTGTCCTCGACCACCAGTATCCGTCGAGAGGTCTGACCCTCGGCCAGCCCCACGACGCGGCGGTGGGGTGGCAGCGCAATCATTGTCTCGGCGACATCGACCGGCAGACGCAGGGTAAAGGCGGAGCCCTTGTCCACGACGCTGGCCGCCGCCAACTCACCGCCCAGCAGTTGCGCGAACTGCCGCGCAATGGTCAAGCCCAAACCGGTTCCCTCGCCTGATCGGATGCCATGCTCGGTCTGGTAGAACGGCTGGAAGATGCGACCGAGTTCATCGTCCGAGATGCCGACACCCGTGTCGCGCACGACGAAGACCAGGGTCAACCGCGTCGAATGGCTGTCCCACTCCGCAGTGTTCACGTCAAGGTCAATGCCACCATGGACCGTGAACTTGACCGCGTTGGACAGCAGATTGATCAGTATCTGGCGCAGCTTGCCGGGATCGGTGCTGATGAATTTCGGCACGTCTTCGCCCAGGTGCACGTTGAGCTCCAGGCCTTTCTGGCGCGCGCGCAGTGCCATGGCCTCGACGATGGTCTCTATCAGTTCATGCACGTCACAGGCCTGCATCTGCGTGGTCAGCCGCCCGGCCTCGATCTTGGAGAGATCCAGGATGTCATTGATCAGGGTCAGCAAATGGCGACCACTGCGATTGATGGTGTTGAGGTTGCGTTTTTCTGCCTGCGGAATGTTGTCGTCATGCTCCATCAGTTCAGCAAAACCGAGGATGGCATTGAGCGGGGTGCGCAACTCGTGGGACATGTTGGAGAGAAAGACACTCTTGGCGCGGTTGGCGGCCTCGGCGGCATCGAGTGCGGCGTGCAGATCCCGATCCGCACGGTCAATGCGGCGCATCAGGAACCACAACAATATCCCGATCAGGGAGAGCCCTATCGCGCCCACGAGGGTGTTGCGCATGGCGGCTGCCAACACTCTGTGCGTAATGGATCTTGTAGGAACCCCCGAGAAAGCAACCCAGTTGGCTTCGGGGATGGAGACGAAGGCATAGTGTCGGCCCACACCGTCCGTGCCAACGGTCTCGGCATCACCATCCCGAATCTGGAGCGCCAGCTTCGGTCCCGCCTGGTCTCCCACATATTTGCCAATAAGCTGCTCCTGGTCGGCATTGCGCCAGACCATGATGCCATCGGCGGAAATGAACCCATAGCGCGTACCTTCGGGCATGGAATCCGCGGGAATGCGCGGGTTGAAACGCTCCAGGTCCAACGGCAAGCCCAGAAAGCCGCGCAGTTCCTTGTTCTCACCCCACACCGGCTCCACCAGGACCGATACCAGCCTGCCCGTGATCGGACCGATGAAAGGCTTGCCAACCACGAAGCGCTTCTCGGCCAAAGCCCGTTGGAACCACTCGGTTTTCGCCACCGACACCGGCTTGCCTCCCGGCTGGGGGACGGCGGAACACGGGGCGGAGCCGTTCAAGTCCACGGTTGCCAGATTGGCAAATTCGGGGAACATGGCGCGCAAATCCGCAAACAAGGTTCCGCACTGGGCCGGGTCCATGGCCTGGACCTCCGCGCGCCGGTTGACGCCTTTCATGCGCTCGCGGTTGCGCTCCAGCAGTACGGCAGTGTTGTTGGCGATCAGGGTGCTCAGGGTCCGCAGCCGCACCCGCTCCTGGTCCACGGCATTGTTGAAATCGGAATACAAGGTAAAACCCAGCATGCCAACCAGGGAGGCCACCACCACGGCCGCCAGGGCAAACAGGTAATTTTTCATGGAGACCGCGTTGGTCGGTACGGAGTCCTGTCCTTCTCTACCTTGCACACGATACGGCATGGCAACACCTCCTCGTTACCAGGAAGTCAATCCCAGTTCAACCTAGTGTGGCACGCAAAATTGGAAGCTGAGTTGTCGATCATCAACAATGTGCTGCATAGGCGTATCCCGCGGACTTGCTCACCACACTTGTGCATTGCTGGCTTCCAGCGCCCGCTGGTCCGCAAACTTCGCGGCCAGGAAGTCCAAAAACACGCGGACCTTGGACGACAGGTGGTGGCGCTGGGGATAGATGGCATAGATGTCGGACGCCGTGCCCTCCCAGGGCGCCAGCACTCGCTGCAACTGCCCGGCACGCAGATACGGCGCTACATCCCATTCGGACCGCAGGATGATGCCGTGACCGGCCAGCGCCCAGTCCACGGCGATCTCGCCAAAGTTCGTGCTCAAGCCCCCATAGACCTTGACCATTTCCTGCCGCTGGCCGTCGGACAGCTGCCAGTTGTTGAAGGCGGTGTTGCTCTCGCGGATCACGATGCATTCGTGGGCGTGCAGATCACGCGGGGTGGAGGGTTC
>JAVBYK010000051.1 GCA_030824095.1 bacterium | reverse complement strand
GCCTACACGGCCATTGCGCTGGACAACGCGGTGGCCTATACCCACCTGCGCGACGCCAAGGACCAGTTGGTCGTGCAGGAGAAGCTGGCTGCACTCGGGGCCCTGGTGGCAGGCGTGGCACACGAGCTCAATACCCCCATCGGCAACAGCCTGTTGACCGCCAGCGCCCTGCAGGAAAACACCCGTGCCTTGGAGACTGCCGCCGCCAGTGGCACCATGCGCCGCAGCACGTTGACGGACTACATCGCATCCTGCCAGGAAGGTCTGGAGCTGGTGGTTCGGGGCCTGCAATCGGCCAGCGAACTGGTGCAGAGTTTCAAGCAGGTGGCCGTGGACCGGGCCACCGAACAACGGCGCCCCTTTGTCCTCCTGCGCACCAGCCAGGAAATCGTCGCCACGCTGCAACGCAGCATCCACATGGCAGGCCACCAACTGCAGATGGAAATTCCGTCCGACATCGAACTGGACGGCTACCCCGGCCCCTACGGCCAGGTGCTGACCAACCTGATCAACAATGCCTTGCTGCACGCCTTTGACAACCGCAAGGGCGGGACCATGCGTTTGCACGCCGAGCGGCTGCGCACCACCCATGTGGAGATCCGGTTCACCGACGATGGCGCTGGCATTGCTGCGGAGAATCTGGGACGCATCTTCGACCCGTTCTTCACCACCAAGCTGGGCCAGGGTGGCAGCGGACTGGGTATGTCCATCTGCTACAACATCGTCACCTCCCTGTTTGGTGGCGAAATGGAAGTCAGCAGCGCGCCTGGGCAGGGCAGTTGCTTTCTGCTGCGCCTGCCCCTGCAGGCCCCGTTCCAGTCCAGGGGCACCCCGCCCATCCACCCCCACCAAGCGTAGGAGCGTAGTGGGGCTTACTTCGCCGCAGCGCTGGGACGGTCAGCCACGCGATCGCGCCAGGCCTGCAGCGCCAGCATGCCTTCCTTGCCGGGATGGAACTTCATCAGGCGCGCGAACTCGATGGCACAAAACGCCGTGATGTCGGCAATGGTGAAACGATCACCCGCAATCCACGGCTGGCGTTCCAGCACGTGGTCAAACCAGGCCGCCACCTCGCGCACCTTTTGTGCCTGGGAATGGCCATAGTCCGGGAACTGGGGCTGCTCCAGTGGCGCCAGACCCGGGTGCGTGTGGCGCACGGTGTTCGCAATGCCGGCCAGCAAATACAGCTCGGCACGGCGGTCAGCCATTTCGATGAAGGCGCGCTCCTCAAAGTCCTTTCCCATCAGATTGGGTTCGGGATAGCGCCCTTCCAGATAGGTGCAAATGGCGCGGGTTTCGGTCAGCACGCGACCGTCGTCCAGCTCCAGTGCAGGCACCTTGGCCAGCGGACTCTTGGCGCGATAAGCCTGGCCCTTGTGTTCCTGGGCATTGAGATCCACGCTGACCAGATCGATGCCGGTGATGGCCTTCTCCACCATGAACATCATGACCCGACGGGGACTGGGCGCGCCGGGTGAAATATACAGTTTCATGCTCAGACTCCTGATTGGCTGGACTGGCCCATTTCTACCATGGTGCGGGCCTGCTCCGCGAACTGTTTGGCCTTCTCGTCACCGTCGCGCGCGAGGTCCATTTTGGAGGGCGGACTTTCGATGCCTTTTTGCACCGCAGGCCGCGCGCGGACGGCGGACAACCAGCGTTTCAGGTGTGGCAGGTCATCCACGTCCACGCCCGACCAGCGATGCGTACGCACCCAGGCCCAGTTGGCGATGTCGGCAATCGAATAGTCGCCGGCCAGGTATTCGTGGTCTTTCAAATGGCCATCCAGTACGCGGAACAAGCGCTTGCTTTCGCCCTGGTAGCGGTCGATGGCCGGCTGAATCTTTTCCGGGAAGTAGCGGTAGAACACATTGGCCTGGCCCATCATGGGACCAATGCCGCCCATCTGGAACATCAGCCACTGCATGACGCGTGAACGCCCCTTGACGTCACTTGGCATGAGCCGCCCCGTCTTCTCGGCCAAGTAGACCAGACAGGCGCCGGACTCGAACACGGCAAAGTCATCCGCATCGCGGTCGACGATGGCCGGAATGCGCCCGTTGGGATTGATGGCCAGAAACTCGGGCGTCTTTTGCTCGCCCTTGGCCAGGTCCAGCACTTTCAGTGTGTAGGGAAGCGCCAGTTCCTCCAGTGCAATGGAGACCTTGTGGCCGTTGGGGGTGGCTGCGGTGTAGAGATCAATCATGGCCCCAATTAGGCCATGAATCCCAGATTTGCCGGGTAATCTGGGCGACCGGCCGCCGCGCCAAAATGCCGCAGATTGGGCAGGATGCCAGCCAGCTCCCCGTCAGCCACGCCAAACCAGTTGGCCAGCGTAGCCGCATACTGGTCCACCGATGTGGAAGGCAACAGACGCCCCTGGCCCACATGCCACTGGTCCTGTGCCGCCGCCGTGTTGGTCACACTGACCGGTGGCGGCGTGCCGTAGAAGGCCGCCCCCCGGACCGTTCCACCAACCATGAAGTGGTGGCTGCCCCAGCCGTGGTCGGATCCATCCCCGTTGGACGCCAGCGTCCGGCCGAAATCCGAAGCGGTGAAGGTGGTGACCTGGTTGGCCACACCCAGTTCGACTGTGGCGTTGTAGAAGGCGGTCATCGCATCACTGACCCGGCCCAGCAAGCCGGGGTGCTGCGAAATCAGGTTGTCATGCAGGTCAAAGCCGCCAATCGACACCATGAACACCTGGCGCTTGGCGCCCAGTGCGTTGCGTGCACCGATCAATCGGGCGACCATCTTGAGCTGGTCTGCCAGCGAGTTGCTCGACGGGAATACCGTTCCCAGCGAAACACCAGCCAGGCCGGAGGTGATCTGGGCCTCCGCGCCCACGGCGCGGGCGGTCACCCGGTTGTATTCGTTCTCCAGCACGTGGGTGCGTGGCTGCTGGACCAGCCCGGCCAGCGCGGTCTTGACAGCGGCCGAGCCATAGACATTGTTCTTGACGGCATTGATGGCCACTGCGCCACCGGTGCTGACCTGGTAGGACAGGGCACTGTCACCCGACAGAAACACGGCGTTGCCGGTGACATTGATGCAGGTGAACAAAGAGTTGGCATTGTTGGACAAGGCCAGGTCCCCCATGTTGCCGCCCCAGCCAATGGTGGAGCCTTCCGGCGATGAGGACTGCCAGATGGACTGCTGGTCGTTGTGCGAAAACAGCTTGGGTGGCAATGGATAGTTGGCGCGGTCCGAGCCGCTGTATTGCGCCCGGGTCAGTGGCACCACCAGCGGGCCGACATTGAGCTGCACCGCCGCCTTGCCAGCGTTGAACAGGTTGGCCAGCCCGGTCATGGCCGGGTGCAGCGCGTACTGGCGGCCACCGGGAAGCGGCGTGGACGGATTGAGCAACGTGGGCGCCAGGGCCGATTTCGCCAGCGCAATGCCACCGGCGGTCTGCCCCGCACCACCCCCGCGGATGGCGCTGTACTGGTTGTAGCTGGCGTCGTCATACGTGACCACGGTGTTGGCGTAGTCATTGCCACCGTAGAAGAACACGCAGACCAGGGCCTTGTAGTCGGTGGCATCGAAGGCGGCGGCCTCGCCGATGGCCGCCAGATTGAGGGCAAACGGCAGTGCCGTGCCGGAGAGAGCCAATTGGGCACTGCGGCGCAAAAAGGCTCGGCGGCTGTGGTTCTCGGGCTGGAGCAGGTGCATGGCAGTTCCTATTTCTGGATCAGGTATTCGCTGGAGGCCATGACCAGCAGCAC
>JAVBYK010000187.1 GCA_030824095.1 bacterium | reverse complement strand
ACGCTGGCGAACACCTTGACTTTGTTATCGGCAAAACGACCGGTATCGACTCGCAGGAAGGTTCGCTTCATGCGCAGATCACCAAATCCTTGTGCAACACGGAAACGTGCTTTGTCTTCAGGGTCACACGAGGTGATGCCCACATTGCCGCCAGTGGCACCGGCGTGAGGAGCCTCCACATCGGGATTGCCTTGGGACACGGTTTGTGTGCACAGGTTTTCCTGGTCCACGTATTCCTGCGGGTACACCGCAAAGTTGCCCGAATCATTGACAGGAACGCCATTGATCGTGAAGCCCAATTGGTCTGAGCCAAAACCCCGGATGGTCAAACCCCCGCCAAACAAGCCTGTGGCGTCGTGGTTGTAGGTGTTAATGCCAGGCAGCAGCGCCAATGCCTGATAGGGGTTTCCCGTTGCCAGGTTCTTTTCAGTAGCTGCCTTGGTGACGGAACTGCGGCCTTTGACGGAGTCTTCGTTGAGCATCTGGCCGGCGCCGAGCTTGCCACCCTCACCAACGATCATGATCGTACCGAGGCGGACGTTATCGTCCTTGGCTCGCGGCAATCCCTCATCAGCGCCGCCAGTGACTTGGCCCAGTGCGGGACCAGCCACCACCAACGCGACAGCAGCGCCCAAAATGGATTTGGAAAATTTTGGAAAAGTTACATCTTGATTGCCGCGCATCCTGAATTGCTCCCAATAGAAACTGTCGAAACTGAACAGAGTAAACAAACGTAAAGAAACGCAATATAACCACAAAGTTGCGACAAGCTTGTGACACTCCAGCAACACCCCCCAAATAGCGTATGCCAAGGCTATGATGCAGCCGCGCATTTCCGCCCGCCACCCATTCTCCGGAGATTTCTCGTGCCACTTTTTCATGCATTCGCACGGTTTCAGTGCGCCACATTGCCTGCTGTCGGTGCACTCCTGCTGACAACCCTCACGGCATGCACCACGACGCAGCAGACGGTTGCAACTCCGCCATCCCGGATTGAACTGAGCATTTTTTCGATCAACGATTTTCACGGTCACATCCAGCCCAACGCGCCCACGCCGTTGTCGCCGCGTTTGCCCGATCCGAAGACGGGCGAGATCAAACCGCAGCCGGCAGGGGGCGTGGCCTATCTGGCCACGGTGCTGGACAAGCTGCGCGCACAGCGGCCCAACACGGTCTTCGTAGCGGCGGGCGATTTGATGGGCGCTTCGCCCCAGTTGTCGTCCCTGCTCAAGGATGAGCCGACTCTTTCCGCCCTCAGCGAACTGGGCCTGATGGCGTCCGCGCTGGGCAACCACGACATGGATGCCGGTCTGGTCGAGCTGTTGCGCAAGTCCCGTGGCGAATGCGCCAGTGCCGGCTGCGCCTGGCCCGAATTCAAGGGGGCGAGCTTTCCGTTCCTGGCTGCCAATATGTTCGACGTGGACTCGGGCCGGCGCGTGCTGCCCAGCCACACCATCCGGGAATTTGCCGGCCTGAAGGTTGCGTTTGTCGGTGCGGTGACGCGCGACACACCCAAGATGATTGTTCCGCGCAGCATCGCAGGACTGCGCTTTGCCGATGAGGCCGAAACGTTGAACGCGCTGGTCCCGGAACTGCGTGCCGCCGGCGCCCAGGTGTTGGTAGCCATCATGCACGAAGGGGCCATGAATGACGGCGCGGCCAATGACCCCAGCTACGCCTGTCCCGGCCTGCAGCAGGGGCGTGGCGTCGAGATTGCCCGGCAGTTGGACCCGGCCTACGCCATGGTCATCAGCGGCCATACGCACCAGGCCTATACCTGCAAGATCGATGGTCGCCTGTTTGTTCAGGCGGGCAGTTTTGGCGGTTGGGTCACCGAAAGCCGGCTGACGCTGGACGCCACTGGCAAGCTGCTGGATGCACAAGCCATCAACCACCCCGTGCTGCAGGGCCAATATGCGCCCAACCCGGCTTTTGTTGCCCTGGTCCAGCGTGCAGCAGCCCTCACCGCCACCCTGCGCAACAAGCCAGTGGCTAAGCTGGCACGGGGGGCCCAGCGCACCGTGACCGCCCCCTTTGGTGACTCGACGCTGGGCAACCTGATCACCGATGCCCACCTGGCCTATGCCAGAAAGCGCACCGCCGTGGACGTGGCCATGACCAATTCGGGCGGCATCCGCGCCGACTTGAGCGTGGAGCCCGGGCGCATGGTGACGGTCAGCGAGTTGTTTGCGATTCAACCCTTCGGCAACGAATTGATTGCCCTGACCATCACCGGTGCGCAGTTGCAGGAACTACTGCGCCGCCAGTTGCCCAAGCGTCCCGGTGCCGCTTCGGTTCAGGTTTCACACAACCTGAACTACCAGTGGAGCCAGGCGGAAGGCGCTGACCCGCAACTGGATGCCGTCACCGTGAACGGCAAGCCGATCGATCCCCTGCGCGACTACCGTGTGGTGGTCAACTCCTTCATGGCTGACGGAGGGAACGACCTCAATGTGCTGCGCCGTGGGCGCGACCGTCTGGCCGTTGGCATGGACATCGACGCGTTGACCGAATGGCTGGCAGACAATCCCGCCGCCATGGGCCAGATCGAGCCGGGCCGTATTCGCCGCAACTGATGCGCCGTGCAGCGCGGCCTCAACCCGTTCAGGGGGCGATTTCAAACAACGCCGAGCCGTCGCCGTTATCCTTGATCAAGCGAACGCCGGGGTGGCCGCCTAGGTAGCGTTGCGCCGCGCTGGCCGAGAGAAAAGTCATGCGCACACCCGGCACCGGCTGGATGCGCCAATTGCCATCCGCCGTCGGGTTGACCTGCTTGTTGGCTGACAGCATGTCCATCATGCGCAGGTATTCGATCAGCACCTGGCGGTTTTCCTCGGGGGCCTCCAGCACCACCTTGCTGGCATTGAGGCCGGGGAAATTGCCCCCGCCAAAGGCGCGGTAGTTATTGGTGGCGACTATGAATTGGGCATCCGGCGCCACCGGCCGGCCCTGGTAGCGCAGGTTCTGCACGCGGTGCGCGTTGGGTGCTGCCAGCTTGCCGTTGGCGTCGTAGCGTGCGGGCTGGGTCACATCGAACTCATAGCTCACGCCATCGAGTGTGTCGAAGTTGTAGGAGCGGAAGCTGTCGTTCAGGATGGGCTGTTGTGCCGCGCCTTTGGGATCGATCTGGTTGAATTGGCCAGCCGACATCTCAATCCATTCCCGCACCTCGGAACCGGTCAGCAGCATGGCTTTGAGCGTATTGGGGTACACATACAGATCGGCCACATTCTTGATGGCCAGGGGGCCTGCGGGAATGTCGGTGTAGTAGTCCCAGCCCTGGCGCCCACCCGTCTTGAACGGGGCGGCAGCGGACAGCACCGGATACTTTTCGTAGTCGGTTCCCTGCATGGCCCGCTTCACATAGGTGATCTGCGCGTTGGAAACGATCTGCACCGAAGGGTCATCGCCGACCAGCGCAAAGTAGCTGTAGATGGGCGCACTGCTGAAGGCCACCTTGTTGCGCACGTACTCCAGCGTGTGGGCATGCACCGCGCCGATGGTCTGTTCCACCATCGGGTCGGCCGATGCCACCGACTTGCGTGCCGCACGGTCAAAGATGGGCCGAATGGAGGCCTTGCTGTCCATGATCTTCCAGGTACCGCTGCCGTTGTCCAGCGTCAGGTCGATGACTCCCAAATGGTCCCCCCAACGGCCCGGCATCACCGAGGGCACGCCATTGATGGTGCCCCGCTCCAGGTTGACCTTGGGGTGTTCGGCAAACGCCTTGCCGGGAAATTCGGCATGGGCGTGGCCGAACAGCAC
>JAVBYK010000166.1 GCA_030824095.1 bacterium | reverse complement strand
CTCACCGGGGCCAATTTCTCCAATGCCGATCTCACCCATGCGATTTGGGTGGATGGCGTGCGGCGTTGCGCGCCGGGTTCCATAGGAGTCTGTCGATGACCCGGCCCTTTCATCTGCTGCTCGTCCTGACTTGCCTCATGCTCAGCGCCTGTGGCGGTGGCGGCGACACCTTGGACCCGTCCAAGGTGCTCCAGGAGAGCCAGCTCTACCATCCCGTCAGCAATCCGGCGGGTGCTTTCGAGCAACTCGGCCAAACTGCCGTTCTGGGGCTGGAGGCCGATGACAGTGATTTGCCGCCGTCGTCCGACGCCTCCCAAAAAGGTGTCGAGAACCTGTGGTTTGAGGTCAAGGACTCCCAAAGCGTGCAGTTCGCGCTGGACGCCGACACGCTGGCGGCCATCGACCGGGTGGAGATTCGCGACCAGGGCAACACATTGCTGGCAACCGTCAGGGCCGCCAGCCCCGGCATCACGCTGAACCTTGCGCCGGGCCGGTACCAGGCGCAGATGTATGCCCACGCGGCGAGCACCACGCCGGTGCCGGTTTTTGCACAGTATGCAGCCGTGCAAGACGTTGGAAAGGCGCAGTCGCAGGCCGCGACGGCATCGGATCGGGTGCGGCCGCAGTATGACTTCTTCTCTGCCGTTGGCATGTTCTTTGGCGTATCGTGCAAAGGGTGCGATTTGAAGGGCGTTGCGCTTCCCGGCTGGAACTTTTCCGGGCGGGATTTTTCGGGTGCAGACCTGGAAGGCGCCAACCTCAGTGGGGTCAACCTGACCGGGGCCCTGCTCTATGGGGCTAACCTTTCTGGTGTCAATTTCACCAAGGCAGACCTCAGCGGGGCCGATCTGCTCGGGGCCTATTTCAAAGGAGCCGACCTCACCGGCGCCAAACTGACCGGCGCTTGGTTCAGCAGTGCCAACTTCAGTTTCGCAACGTGGGTGGACGGCCGACGTTGCGGGAAGCAATCAATAGGTACCTGCAAATGACCGGTCCGCGCTGAATCACTCTGATCGCAGCGCCTCCACCGGGTCCAGCCGCGCCGCGCTACGTGCCGGCAGCACACCTGCAGCCAGGCCAATCGCAATCGCAATGCCCTCGGCCAGCACGACAAAGGTGAGGGGTGTGTGCACCGGTAGCGCCGGCACGGCCAGGTGGATGATCTGGGCCAGTCCCACTCCGAGCAGCAGGCCGATCACACCGCCCAGGGCCGACAGCGCTACCGCCTCGCCCAGGAACAGGCCCAGGATGGTCCTGCGCGGTGCACCCAGGGCCACCAGCAGGCCGATCTCGCCGGTGCGCTCGCTGACCGCAATGGTCATGATGGTGACGATGCCCACGCCACCCACCAGCAGCGAAATGCTGCCCAGCGCGCCCACCGCCATGGTCAGGATGTCCAGGATGTTGGACAGCGTGCGCAGCATGTCTTCCTGGGTGGTGATGGTGAAGTCTTCGCGCCCGTGGCGTGCGTTCAGCCGGGTCTTGATGGCGGCCACCACTTGCGCCGCAGGAATGCCTTCTTCATAGGCCAGATCGATCTTCATCAGGCCATCGCGGTTGTACAGCTCCAGCGCGCGCGCGGTGGGGATGTAGGCGGCGTCGTCCAGATCGACACCCAGAAACTGGCCCTTGGCCTCCAGCACCCCAATCACGCGGAACTGCAGGTTGCCAACCCGCACGCGCGCACCAAGGGGGTTGGCGCTGCCAAACAGTTCGGACTTGAGCTTGGAGCCCAGCACCACAAAGGCGCGGGCGTTTTCCAGTGCCTCGTCGGGCAGAAACTGGCCTGTCTTGACCTTGATGCTGTAGACCTTGAGCATGTCCGCGCCCACGCCGTTGACGGTGGTGCGGCGCAGGCGACCATTGGCACCGACCTCGGTGTTGCCCCAGACCGTGGCCGTCATGCCGGTGACATGGGGCAGGCTGCGCAGCACGCGCGCATCGTCCAGCGTCAGCGGCCGAACCGAGGACGGAATGCCGGTCGGTGCCGGTCCCGAGGTCTTGACCTTGCCCGGCGAAATGCTGGCAATGTTGGTGCCGAACTGCGTGAACTCCGCCAGCACAAAACGGTGAATGCCCTCGCCAATCGACGTCAGCAGGATCACCGAGGCAATGCCCACCGCAATGCCCAGCAGCGTGAGAAAACTGCGCAGACGCTGCGCGGTGACGGCGCGCAGGGCGAGGCGGATGGCATCGATGAACAGCATGCCGGTTACCGTTTCGACAAGGCCTGCACCGGGTCCAGCTGCGCGGCGCGGCGCGCCGGCATCACGCCAAACAGGATGCCGGTGACCAGCGCCGTGCCCAGACCGGCCAGCACGGCCCAGTCCGGCGGGTAGGCCGGGAAGGTGGGGTACAGCTGGCGGATCACCGCGGCGCCGATCTGGCCCAGCAAATAGCCCACCAGGGCACCGGCCAGCGACAGCATGGTGGCCTCGGTCAGAAACACCATGCGGATGCCACTGCCGGTGGCGCCCAGGGCCTTCAGCAGGCCGATCTCGGAGGTGCGCTGCGTGACCGAGACCAGCATCACATTCATGACCAGAATGCCGGCCACCGCCAGGCTGATGGCGGCAATGCCGGCGACCCCCAGCGTGAGTGCGCCCAGCAGGCGGTCAAAGGTGGCCAGCACGGCGTCCTGTGTGATCACGGTCACGTCCTGCTCGCCTTCGTGGCGGACCTTGATGATCTCGGCCACCTGGGTCTTGGCCGCTTCAATGGCATCGCGTCCATTGGCTTCGATCAGGATGCGAAACAGCGTGTTGCTGTTGAACATGGCCTGCGCCAGCGCCACGGGCACGAACACCAGTTCGTCGGTATTCATGCTCAGCCCCTGGCCGCTGGTGGCCATGATGCCAACCACGCGGAAGCGCCGGTCGCCAATGCGCACCAGTTGTCCCAGCGCCGGATTGTTGCCAAATATCTCGTCGCGCACCTTGGCACCAATCACGGCCTCGCTGGCGCCCCGGCGCCAGTCCCCCGCCGCCAAAAAACGCCCCTGTGCCAACTCCATGTGGCGCAACTCCACGTACTGGGAGGTTGTGCCGGCCACCATGACCTCACGCAACTTGCCACCGGCACTGATTTCGGATGTGCCCACGGCCAGGGGCGCTACCCGCGTCACTGCGCTGGCTCGCTGCAACGCCTGCGCATCGTCAATCGTCAGATCACGGGTGGTGTTGGTGATGGCGTTGCCGGGGCTGAAGCCACCGGTCTGGGAACGTCCCGGCAACACGATGACCAGGTTGCTGCCCAGGCTTGAGAATTCGTTCATCACGTAGCGCCGCGCGCCATCGCCCAGCGCGGTCAGGATCACCACGGCGGCCACGCCAATGGCCATGGCCAGTACCAAAAGCGAGGCACGCAGCGGGTTGCCGGTGGCGGCATCGCGCGCGAAGCGGATCAGGTCGGCGCTGCGCATGGTGGGGTGTTCACGGCATTCGGCGTTTGTTGGCGCTGGTCGTGCTTCAGGGCGCCGTCTTCCATCAGCAACTGGCGGTGCGCACGGGCGCCCAGGGCGGCATCGTGGGTCACCATGATCAGGGTCACGCCCTGGGCATTCAGACCCTCCAGCAGCCGAATCACCTCTTCACCGGTGGCACGGTCCAGGTTGCCGGTGGGCTCATCGGCCAGGATCATGGCGGGCTGCATGATGGTGGCACGTGCGATGGCCACGCGCTGGCGCTGCCCGCCGGAGAGCTCGTCGGGACGGTGGTCGGCGCGGTGCTCCAGGCCGTAGTCCTTGAGGGCCTGCTGCACCCGCCGCG
>JAVBYK010000311.1 GCA_030824095.1 bacterium | reverse complement strand
GAGTCTGGCTTGCGGGCCATCCTCAATTTTGGGCACACCTTTGGTCATGCGATTGAGGCGGGCATGGGATACGGCCAATGGTTGCATGGTGAGGCGGTTGGTTGCGGCATGGTGATGGCAGCCGAACTCTCGCGGGAACTGGGGCTGGTGGATGCCGCCTTCGTTCTGCGCCTGCGCACACTGATACAACGCGCCGGATTACCGGTGGTCGGGCCGCGCCTGCGTGCGGAGGACAACGCCGGTCGTTACCTGGACCTGATGCGCGTCGACAAAAAGGCCGAGGGCGGTGAAATCCGTTTCGTGGTCATTGATGGGCCTTCCCGTGCCAGCATGCGCAGCGCACCGGATGCACTGGTTCGCAAGGTGATTGACGCCTGTTGCGTCTGATCCGATGACCCTTGCCCCGTATGCCTGCGATCCCGCGCAGTCGCGTGGTCGCCGATTCGCCGAGCCGGCTGCCCCGACTCGCACGGCGTTTCAGCGCGACCGGGACCGCATCGTGCATTCCACTGCGTTTCGGCGCCTGGTTTACAAGACGCAGGTCTTTTTGAACCACGAAGGCGACCTGTTTCGCACGCGGCTGACCCACTCGTTGGAGGTGGCCCAGTTGGGGCGTTCGGTGGCCCGGTCGCTCAGACTGGATGAGGATCTGGTTGAGGCGATTGCGCTGGCACATGACCTCGGCCACACCCCCTTTGGGCACGCCGGGCAGGACGTTCTCAACGACTGCATGCAACCCTATGGCGGCTTCGAGCACAACCTGCAAAGCCTGCGGGTCGTCGACTATCTCGAAGCCCGCTATCCGCAATTCGACGGTATCAATCTGTGTTTTGAGACCCGAGAGGGCATTCTCAAGCATTGCAGCCTGGCCAACGCCCGGGCACTGGAGGTCCAGGAGCCAGACGGCGTGGGGCGACGCTTCATCGACGGCCTGCGCCCAAGCCTGGAAGCGCAGCTCTGCAACCTGACTGACGAAATCGCCTATAACTCACACGACATCGATGATGGCGTGCGCTCCGGCCTCATCACCATGGAGCAATTGGGGGCGGTGTCGCTGTTCGCAGAACACCACCACGCAGCCCTGCGGGAGTATCCGCAGCTCGCTGCTATCAGCAACCAGCGTCGCCTCTTGTATGAGACCATTCGGCGCATGCTCAGTGCCCAGGTCTACGACCTGATTGCCCACAGCAGTGCCGCGCTACAGATGGCAGCCCCCACCTGTGTGGACGATGTGCGCCGCCTGCCGCCCCTGCTGGCGTTCAGTGACGCCATGCGCCAACAGTCCAAAGAGCTGAAACGTTTTCTGTTTGCCAATCTGTATCGGCATCCCCAGGTTCAGCAGACACGGGTCAAGGCGACGCAGATAGTGAGTGAACTGTTTGCTGCTTACATGGCCGAGCCCGGCAAACTACCCATCGGTCATGGACCCGTGCCCGGAGAACCCAGTGATGTGACGGCCATTGCACGCGCAGTCGCCGACTACATCGCTGGCATGACGGATCGTTTCGCCGCGCGCGAGCATGAACGCCTGACCGGCCGGCAGCTGCTGGAGTAAAACGCCGTCCATTCGCGGGCGGGATCAGTAGAATCGCAGGAGTTCAAGGTGAGCCGGAGGGGCCGTGAGTTTTCTCAATGAGTTGAAGCTACAGGCCAGCGCGCTGCAAAGCCAGCAGGCAGCCCAGCTACAGAATTTCGAAGCGAATACCGCTCAGACAGAAATGGCCTGCCTGGTTGTCTGGAAATACCTGCAGGATCTGGCGCGCCAACTGAGCGTGATTCGCCCCGACGCCCCCCGATTCTCATTGGATGGCAAAACGCCATGGCCGCCGATGAAGCTCAGCGACTTCCGGGTCGATGCCCGCAAGAAGAAGCTGCGCGACAAGGATGTCTACGATTACATCGCCATGGGCTGGGACATCATTCCGCAGGCCGGTGCACCCGTTGCCGGCATAGTGAGCGTCAATTTTCCGCCGGACCTGGAACGGGTCCAGAAGCGCTTGTCATTTGGCCATGTGGAGCACGAGCGCAAGGATGTCCGCCATCCCGAGAAAAACACGCTGCAGGCCATTTGCTTCGAATACCTCACCAAGGCCCGTGGCAACATCACGGTGACGACCGACCATGACAATGGACATCTGCAGTTTCGCCTGGCCAATGCCGATGGATTTGGTGTTGTGACGACAAGTTGGCCCGCCGCGCGGATTGAGCACAGTCTGCTCGACGAACTGGCCAAGCTGATCGTGGCCCAACCCAGCCGTTTCCTATGAACGATTTCGTGGAACTCTCCGACGCGGTGGTCATCGAAGACACCCGCCGCTGGTTGCGGCGCGCCGTCATTGGCCTCAATCTGTGTCCGTTTGCCAAATCGGTGGATGTCAAGGACCAGGTGCACTATGCCGTGACCCGCAATGTTGGATTCAAGGACCTGTTGGCAGACCTGAGGCAAGAGCTCAATGCACTCGCAGCCCTCGACGCTGCTGAGCGTGACACTACACTTTTCATAGCGCCCGATGGGTTGGCAGACTTTCTGGAATTCAACGATTTTCTGGCTCAGGCCAACCGCCTGCTGGCCAAGCTGGGCTATGAGGGCGTCTTCCAGATTGCCAGTCTGCATCCGCAGTACCAGTTTGCCGATGCGCCGCTGGATGCCATCACCAATTGCACCAACCGCTCACCGTACCCCACCCTGCACCTGTTGCGCGAGGACAGCATTGACCGGGCGGTGAACGCCTTTCCGCATGCCGAGGCTATTTTCGAGACCAATATGCGCACCATGGAGCGCCTGGGGCCCGACGGTTGGTCAGCGCTGGACGTAGGCGCCAGCGGCGGGCGTGGCAAACTCACCCCATGAAACAGCAACAACCGCGTGCCACCAAGGCCGCACCGCCAGCGCCTGGCAAGTCCGCTCCCGCCCATCCGCTGGCCGAGGAGGTGCGCCCGGGCCAGAGTGTGGAACTGCTCAAGGAACTGCACATCCTGACCCGCGAGGGCAAGCTCAACCAGGACTCACGGCGCAAACTCAAGCAGGTCTACCACCTGTACCAGTTCATTGAAAAGCTGCTGCTGGAACTGCCACAAGGCGGGGAGGGCGCCACGCTGGCCGACCACGGCGCGGGCAAGTCCTACCTGGGCTTCATCATCTACGACCTGTTCTTCAAGAACCTGCAGGGCGGCCACATCTACGGCATCGAGACCCGCCAGGAGCTGGTGCAAAAGTCCCGTGAACTGGCCGCACGTCTGGGGTTTGATCGCATGTCGTTCCTCAACCTCAGCGTGGCCGAGTCTGCCGACTCGGAAGCCCTGCCGGACCAGATCGACGTGGTCACTGCCTTGCATGCGTGTGACACCGCAACCGACGACGCCATTGCCTTTGGGTTGAAAAAGCAGGCGCGCTACCTGGTGCTGGTGCCCTGCTGCCAGGCCGAGATCGCCCGCTGCCTGAATGCCAACAAGGTACTTTCGATGCGCCGCACACCGTTGGCTGAACTCTGGCGTCACCCGCTGCACACCCGCGAGATGGGCAGCCAGATCACCAATGTGCTGCGCTGCCTGTTCCTGGAAGCCAGCGGCTACCAGGTCACGGTGACCGAGCTGGTAGGCTGGGAGCACAGCATGAAAAACGAACTCATCATCGCCCGCCATACCGGCCAGAAGAAACGCAGTTCCGCCGAGCGACTGCACGCCTTGCTGCAGGAATTTGGTCTCGAACAGGACTTGGGCGCGCGCTTTGGGCTGGAGCAGGCGCCACATACCGACTGAATGAAGATGAA
>JAVBYK010000155.1 GCA_030824095.1 bacterium | reverse complement strand
CAGGCGGTGCAGTGGTTGCGCATGGACAGCGAACCGGAAGGCCGCACGCTGGACGGCCACGTCTGCGCCAGCGCGGACGGCCAGTGGCTGTACACCGCCGAGACCAGCGCCCGCTCCGGTCAGGGCTGGGTGTCGGTGCGCGACAGCCAGACCCTGCGCAAGGTGGCGCAGTGGCGCACCTATGGCGTGGAGCCCCACCAGTTGCTGCTGGACGCCACCGGCAATCTGATGGTGGCCAATGGCGGGATCCTGCGCGCCGAAGGCGACAAGAAACGCGACCTGCAACTGATGGATTCGTCCCTGGTGCGCATGAATCCCACTACTGGCGAGCGTCTGGGGCAGTGGCGCCTGAAGGACCAGCGCCTGGGCATTCGCCACATGGCCTGGAGCCAGCCGGTTGTCACACCGGGCAGTAGCCAGCCGGCGGCCAGGCCGCTGCTGGGCATTGCGCTGCAGAACGAGCACGACGATCTGATCCGCCGCCGCGCCTCCCCGGTGCTGGCCGTGTGGGATGGCGACACCCTGCAAACCCCGGCACAAGGCCACGATGGCGCAGGCTACAGCGGCGACATCGTCGCCAGCCCGGATGGCGGCTTTGTGCTGAGCTGCCTGCGCACCAACACCGCATTCCACTGGAGCCCGCATGCCCCCGAGGACCTGATTGCCATTGCCAAGCTGCAGGACGCCGGTGCCCTGACGAACTGGCCGCTGGCGCAACATGCCGATGGCGTGTTGTTGGGTTCAGCCCGGGGTGTTGCGCGTTGGCATCCGTCACTGGCGCCGGTGTTCCTGAAGTGGCCGGTTGGGCTGGCGCTGGACAACCATTGGGCGCTGGTGGGCTAAGCCAATGACCCACCCAACCGAGCCCATCCCGCCAGACATTCGCATGGCGCCCGCTGATGCCCCGCCATCGGCGCAGCGCAAGACCACGACCGCTACCGGCGCTGTGCCCCGGCTGCCCAGCCGGGCCATCTTTTCCGGCGCCCAGGAAGTCGAAATCGAACACAACGGCGCGGTCTACCGCCTGCGCCAGACCGCATTGGGCAAGCTGATACTGACCAAGTAGCACGCCCCCGAACTCCCGCATGGGAGCCACCTGCACCAGCCCGCGGCCGCCAGCCAGTGCGCCAACCTCAACGAAGGAAAGCACCATGTGTGAACACGCGAATGCCTTGCTGACTGCAAAACCGCCCTCGGGCTCCCGGCGGCGCCGGATCTGGGAGCTGGACCACCAATGCCATTGCCCGGTGGTGGGCGTCTGCCTGCCGCTGGATACGCTGCGCCGCCTCGTCGGCAAGGCCCTGCGCGGCAAGGCGGTGGCCGATGACTACGAGGTGCATGTGGGCGCCGTTGCCGAATGCATGCACCGCAACCGGCTCTCCGAACTGCTGCAGGATGAACTCGACACCCGCTACAGCCGCGAAGTGCAGCAGGCCCGCAGTGCCAAGACCACGCCAACCCTGGCGGATAGTTGGACACAGGCCGTGCAGCGGGGCGATGTGGCCGGCGCCCTGTGGGCGACGCTGACACACCCGCGCTGCGACACCGAACTGCAGGGCCGCGTGTGCCGCGACATGCACATGCTGCAGCACCAGGCCGGGGCTCGGGTGCAGGTGGACCTGGCGCGCTTCCATGCGGTGCTGGGTGAAAACGCGGTGCTGGCCCGCGAACTCGGCCGGGTGCAGGAGCGCAGCACCCGCCTGCTGGCGGAAAAGTCGGCCGACATGGCCCAACTCCAGGCGCAACTGGTGCGGGTTCGCGCCGATGGCCTGGCCAAGGACAGCGCGGCCGCCATGGCGCGGGAAGACCTGGCGGCCCTGAAGGCCTCGATACCGGGCATGGACAGCCAGGTGCGTCTGCAGAAAAAAATCGAACAGATGGCCCAGCGCCAGACCGAACTGGAAAGGCAGAACGCAACGCTGCGCCAGCAACTCGCCGCGGCAACCCGGTCGCTGGAGGCCTGGCAGGCGAGCCCGGCACCCCAGCCCGTGCGGGCCGAAGGTGGTGATCGGCGCGAGCCGTTGGCGGTGCCGGTCTCGGTGGTTCTGAACCAGAAGGTGGTGCTGTGTGTCGGCGGGCGCAGCGGCAACGTGGCCAGCTACCGCGATGTGGTGGAACGGGTGGGTGGGCGCTTCGCCCACCACGATGGCGGGTTGGAAGACAGCCACAGCGTGCTCGACGCCAGCCTGGCCGCCGCCGACCTGGTGGTGTGCCAGACTGGCTGTATCAGCCACAACGCCTATTGGAAGGTGAAGGACTTTTGCAAACGCACTGGCAAGCGCTGTGTGTTTGTGGAAAATCCCAGCACCTCGTCCCTGGTGCGTGGGCTGGAGCAGGTCCTGACGCAGGGTACGCCAGATGGTTAATAGGCTTTTTGGCCTTCAGCCCTCGTGGAATATGCTCGGATAGCTATTGATTTGATAGCAAATTTGGCCAGGGCTGGCTACCCATGTTGGCCAATCAGTACACCAGCCGCTCCGGGTGGATCTCCTGCAGGATGGTGGTGGCGATCTCTTCGATCGACTTGGTGGTGGTGGACAGCCAGCGGATGCCGGCGCGTCGCATCATGGCTTCGGCTTCGCTGACCTCGGCGCGGCAGTTTTCCAGCGAGGCGTATCGGGAGTTGGGGCGGCGTTCGTTGCGGATCTCGGAGAGGCGCTCGGGTTGGATGGTCAGGCCGAATATCTTGGCTTTGTGTGGCACCAGGGCGGGGGGGAGCTGGCGGCGGTCAAAGTCTTCGGGAATCAGCGGGTAGTTGGAGGCCTTCAGGCCGTATTGCATGGCCAGGTACAGCGAGGTCGGCGTCTTGCCGCTACGGCTCACGCCGACCAGGATCACGTCGGAGTGCTCCAGGTCGCGGTTCATCTGGCCGTCGTCGTGCGCCAGCGAGAAGTTGATGGCCTCAATGCGGCTCTGGTACTCCTTGCTCTTGCTGGCATCGCTGAAACGGCCGATGCGGTGGTTGGACTTGAGCTGGAATTCCTGCTCCAGTGGATGTACGAAGGTGCCGAACATGTCCAGCAGCATGCCCTGGCAGTTTTCCTGAATGACCTTGAGCACTTCCATGTTGACCAGCGTGGTGAACACGATGGGGCGGTAGCCGTCCACCACGGCCGCATGGTTGATCTGCCGCACCGCCTGGTGGGCCTTGTCCACCGTGTCGCAAAACGGCAGGCGCACATGGCGGGCCTTGGTCTCGAACTGGGCCAGGATGGCGTTGCCAAAGGTTTCGGCGGTGATGCCAGTGCCGTCGGAGACGAAAAATACGGTGCGGTGGGTCATGGTGTGGGGTTGCCGGGTTGTCAGTGAAATGCAAGCGCGGGTCTGTAGCGGACGATGCCGACTTGGGGGTGTGGCCCCTACAATAGCCGCAATTTCCACATTTTGTCATTCCCGCGTACCCCCCAATAGCAACAACAGAGGGTGAAGCGGGCGTGATCGCTGCTGTCTTGGCGGGCGTGTGCCGGTGCTGATGCAGCAGTCAAAGGTTTTTAACTTCCGGAGCTTTGCCATGTCAACACGTTTCAATCCGACCGATCTGGTCGTCCCATTCGAGCTTCTGCGCATGACCGACGTCGAGTCGGTCGGCGGCAAGAACGCCAGTTTGGGGGAGATGATTTCCAACCTTCCCACCGGGGTCAAGGTGCCCACGGGCTTTGCGACCACGGCCCACGCCTTCCGCGAATTTCTCCAATTTGACGGGCTGACCGAAAAGATCAGCGCCAAGCTCAAGGCGCTGGACGTGGAAGACGTGCGCGCTTTGGCACAGGTCGGTGCTGAAATCCG
>JAVBYK010000451.1 GCA_030824095.1 bacterium | reverse complement strand
TGCGCCGGGCCGTATGGCCGCATGGGTGCGCCCCGGCGCGTACCGGCCCCGCTGACGCCCGAGGAGCTGCCACCCATCGACGTGGTGCTGATCTCGCACAACCACTACGACCACCTGTGCGACGCTACCATCGCCCGCCTGCTCGCCAGCGGCCAGAAGCCGCGCTTCTTTGTGCCGCTGGGGCTCAAGGCCTGGTTCCATGAGCGCAGCATCCTGGACGTGACCGAAATGAACTGGTGGGACGGCGTCGCGCTCAGCGATGACCTGCACCTGCATTTCACGCCTGCCCAACACTGGAGCCGGCGAACACCGTGGGACACCAATGCCTCGCTCTGGGGCGGCTACATGGTGGAGTGGAAGCGCCCACAGGCTGCCGCGTGGCGCTTTCTGTTCCCTGGTGACACGGGCTACAGCAAGGACTTTGAGGCCATTCGCCAGCGGCTGGGTGCTGTGGATTTTGTGGCGCTACCGATTGGCGCCTACCTGCCGCGCGACTTCATGCGCGCCATGCACGTCAATCCGGCGGACGCGGTTCAACTGATGCGGGATCTGGGCGCCAAACAGGCCATGGGCGTGCACTGGGGCACCTTCATGCTGACGCAGGAGGCCTTCGACCAGCCACCAAAGGACTTGGCTATCGCCCTGCGCGAGCACGGCTTGCCGCAGGACTGCGTCTGGCTGATGCGTCACGGTGAAACCCGGGCGATCCCACTGGACTGACCCGGCACGCACACCGCACAGTTCATTATTCGATTCAAGAATATGGAAATAGCAAAAAAATAGTTTTCAATCTAAAGCAAGGCACCTACAGTCTGGGCCATGCATGAATTAGCGTTTGTCTTTGCGGGATTTTTTGTCGGCCTGATCGTCGGGCTCACCGGTGTGGGTGGCGGATCCCTGATGACGCCGATCCTGATCTTCTTTTTTGGCGTCAAGCCCTATCTGGCCGTCGGCACTGACCTGCTGTTCGCAGCCTTCACCAAGATGGGTGGCACCATCAAGCTGGCACGCTCGCGCCACATTGACTGGCCGGTGGTGCTGAACCTGTCCGCCGGCAGTATTCCGGCCTCGCTCATCACCCTCTACGTCCTGCACAACGTGGGCGCCGCCAGCCAACCGGTCCAGAAACTCATGACCACGGCACTGGGCCTGGCCCTGTTGTTGACCGCTGCCGCAACCCTGTACAAGGTCATCCACGGCAAAGTCACGCCCACCAGCATTGCCAAGGGCCAGGAAGCCGCTGCGGCCCGCCCCCGCCACTGGAGCCTGCCGCTGCTGTTTGGCGCGGTGATTGGCACGCTGGTGACGCTCACCTCGGTGGGAGCCGGTGCCATTGGCGTCACGGTGCTGATGATTCTGTATCCGCTGCTGCCCCTGCCCCGCATCGTCGCAGCCGACATTGCCTATGCCGTGCCACTGACCCTGGTCGCCGGTTTCGGTCACGCCTCCCTGGGTTCGGTGGACTGGCCGATGCTGGCCAGCCTGCTGGCGGGCTCCATCCCCGGCATCTGGGTGGGGTCACACCTGATGTCCAAGACGCCTGAACGCATCATCCGCTCCCTGCTCTCCGTGTTGCTGGCCTACGCTGGCTTGAAATTGATTGCCCTCTGATATGTACCAATACACCGAATTTGACCGCCAATTCATCCGGAGCCGCGCGGCCCAGCACCGCGACCAGTTGGAGCGCAACCTGGCGGGCACGCTGAGCGACGATGAGTTCCGCCCCCTGCGCCTGCAAAACGGCTGGTACATCCAGCGTTACGCGCCCATGCTGCGCGTCGCCGTGCCCTATGGCGAGTTGTCCAGCCGCCAACTGCGCGCACTGGCCAAGATTGCCCGCGAATACGATCACCCGAGCAAGGAAGTCTTTGACAAGGCCATTGGCACCCAGGCCACCTGGGGCACCACCCACCTGCCGGTGGGCTATGGTCACTTCACGACCCGCCAGAACGTGCAGTTCAACTGGATTCCGCTGGTGAAAAGCGCCGATGTCATGGACCTGCTGGCCAGCGTGGACATGCACGGCATCCAGACCAGCGGCAACTGCATCCGCAACATCACCAGCGACGAGCTGGCCGGCATCGCCCCCGACGAAATTGCAGACCCGCGCCCCTTTGCTGAAATCATGCGCCAGTGGAGCACGCTGCACCCTGAGTTTGCTTTCCTGCCGCGCAAGTTCAAGATCGCCATCACCGGTGCCACCGAAGACCGCGCCGCCACCGCCTGGCATGACGTGGGTCTGCACCTGATCAAGAACGCGGCCGGCGAGCTGGGCTTTCGCGTGCAGGTGGGCGGCGGCATGGGTCGCACCCCCATCATCGGCACCGTGATCCGCGAGTTCCTGCCCTGGAACCAGATCATGAACTACCTGGAAGCCGTGGTGCGCGTCTACAACCGCTGGGGCCGCCGGGACAATATGTACAAGGCGCGCATCAAGATCCTGGTCAAGGCCGAAGGGCAACGCTACATCGACGAGGTCGAAGCCGAGTACCAGCAGATCATCACGGTTGACGGCGCGCCGCACACCATTCCACAGGCCGAGCTGGACCGTGTCTCTGCATCATTTGTGCCGCCAGCCCTCGTGGAACGTGCGCAAGGCGCTACTAAATCCGTAGCAACCGTGCCCGCTGACCGCCAGACCGACTACCAGCGCTGGCTCAAGCAGAACGTGGCCGCGCACAAGAATCCCAAGCTGCGCGCCGTGACCCTGTCGTTCAAACGCCTGGGCCAGGCCCCGGGCGACGCGGACGCCGACCAATTGGACACCGCCGCGGCATTCGCCGACGAATTCTCGGCTGGCGAGGCCCGCGTCACCCACGACCAGAACCTGCTGCTGCCCTGGGTGCATGAGGATGACCTGCCCGCCCTGTGGATCGCCGCCAGCCACGCGGGTCTAGCGCGCGCCAACATCCGCCTTCTGACCGACATGATTGCCTGCCCCGGCGGCGATTTCTGCGCGCTGGCCAATGCCCGCTCCATCCCGATTGCCGCCCAAATCACCGAGCGCTACCAGGACATGGACGAACTGCATGACCTGGGCGAGATCGACCTGCACATCAGCGGTTGCATCAACTCCTGCGGCCACCACCACAGCGGCCACATCGGCGTGCTGGGCGTGGACAAGGACGGCAAGGAGTGGTACCAGATTTCCGTCGGCGGCTCCGATGGCTCGGCCCTGAGTGGCGACGCCGTGCCCGGCAAGGTGGTCGGCCCCTCGTTTGGCGCGCTGGAAGTGCCCGGCGTGATCGAGGCGCTGCTGGACACCTTCCGCCAGCACCGCAATGGCCGTGAAACTTTTATCGATTGCGTGAAGCGCGTGGGCTTTGAGGCCTTCAAGGTCGCCGCCAACGGCGCACGTCTCGCAGACAAGCACGAAGAGTTGCACGCCATGCCCAAGTCGGCAGGGTATGCCAAAGACGCACAGGAAGCCTGAATACTATGAAATTAATAGCAGTTGATGACCAATCCACGAGGGCTGGTGCCGAGAATGACACCAAGGTCCTGGCGCTTGCCAATGACATCGACCCGCGTGGCGTGTCGCTGGACGGCGTAACCCGCATCGACCTGAACTTCCCCAAGTTCACCGATGGCCGCGCCTTCAGCCAGGCCTTTCTGCTGCGCCGCCGCCTGGGCTTCACTGGCGAGATCCGCGCCACCGGCGACGTGCTGATCGACCAACTGGTGCAAATGGAGCGCACCGGCTTTGACGTCGCCGTGTTGCGTGCCGACCAGAACCTGGAGTTCGCACAACGCCAGTTCGACCGCTACCGCGGCTTCTACCAGGGTGATGCCGT
>JAVBYK010000286.1 GCA_030824095.1 bacterium | reverse complement strand
GGCCCAATGTCTGCGGTGTGGGTTTCCTTGGTGTAGCTGAAGCCACCGTAGGTCGCGCCAAGCCCGCCCGCCACGATCAACAGGATGGCGACCAATCTGATTGCGTTCATGGTCAGTGGCCCCTATAACGGGCTGCGACCGCGGATGATGCGGACCAGGATCACCACAACCGCAATCACCAACAGGACGTGGATAAAGCCTCCGACGGTGTACGAGGACACCATGCCGAGGCCCCAGAGTATCAGCAACACAATGGCGACGGTTTCGAGCATCTGTTTCTCCTTGAAGTGGAAGTCTTACAAGGTCGCAGTGTGCTGAAGCATCCGGATCCAGTCAGTGCGCTAGCGCACCATGTGCAGCGCGTCCGCCAAACCGGATCAACGGCGGTACAAGACCTGGGTGCGCAAGTTCTCTGCCGCTGGCAATGCCTGTTTGTGCAGCTCTGCAGCCATCGCTGCGGTGCAGACACTTACGGGCGTCTTGTCGTGCACTTCGCGTGTCACCTGAACGCCGGTCTTGGTGCGCTGGTACTTGGCCGTGTAGTCGAATACCTCCGATCGAATCTTCGCCGTTGCCGGCAGGGAGGTGAACTTCAAACCCGGCGCCAGGGTGATGTCGTAGTTCTCCTGGCTCACAAAGCCATAGCAGGTATGGCGCCGGTTGGGCTCCACCCGGCCCTTGATGCCCGCATAGCTCATGATGGGCATCGGCGTGCTGATGACGGGAGCCAGGACAAATGCACCGGTGGTGCCACCATCCAGGTAGTTGGAAATGTCGAAGCGCATGCTGAATTCATAGGTATCCGACATCCCGCTGGTGTCTCCCTTGAGCAGTTTGCCCTTGCCCTTGAAGCCGTTTGCGTTCAGGGCCCATTTCACAAAGTCCCGCTCGTTGTCGCTGCTGAGTTCCCGCAGATAGGCGCGGGCCTCCGCCGCTGCCAGTCCTTTCAGCGCAACGTGCATTTCGCCGGACGCGCTGCCGTCCTTGTCAACTTTCAACTGCATGGCCAGTTTCTGGGCTGCCTGTTCATACCGTAGGTCCGGTGTCCTGGCCAGTGCAGTGGCGCTGCCAACGTGGATCACCGGCTTGCCATTCGCACTCATCGGCAGATAGCCAAACGGAATTTCCTTGGCCGTGGCATCCAGATAGGTCTTGAACTCCGGGATGTAGTTGATGACGTGGTTGACCGAGGAAACCACGGGCGTCTTCGCCAGGTCATACATATCGCCGGCGTTGATCAGCACCTGTTCGCTCGGGATGTCTGCGGCCGACAAGAGTGCCTGCAGCAGGGTTGCATGGTCCTTGCAATCCCCCATCTTGTTGTCCAGAACCACATCGAGATCGCGTGGCACCACGGCGCCAATGCCGATGCAGTTTCCACCGTAGGTCATGTTCCTGGACACCCACTCATACAGGCGGCGGGCGCGCTCAATGGGTTGCTTGGCGTCCCCCACAATCGTCGCGGCCAATTCGCGGATACGGGGTGTCGGCACTGCCTTGGGAAGCGCCCGGTCACCGTAGGCCTTTGCAATGGCCTCGTAGTTGTCGAACGTGGACGCGAGGATGGAAGGGCTTTCATCCACACGCCATATCCCGCTGTCGCTTTCATTCCACTCCAGGGGCTTGAGGTTTTGGTAGTGCCACTGCCAGGTGCGAATGCCAGCCGCTTCCCGAACGGGCAAGGCCTGCACATGGTGTGATTCGACGTGGAGTTTCAGATCGACAGGGGCGCGCACGGTGACGTCAATATCCTCGTAGACCCCGTAGGCCGAAAATCCCTGGATCATCGAGAACTGCCCCGGGAAGATGGGTTCCTTGTCCACGATCTTGTAGACAACCCCAACGGTGTCTCCAACGGCCAGGTCTGGAAACACGATGGAGATGCTGGTCCGGTCGGAGAACATGGGTGCAGCACCTGCCCGTCCGTTGTTGGTGGTCGTCTGGAAGTTGTTGGGTGGAACCGGCAGCCGGCGCCCATCCTTCTTCTCGGTGTAGGCTTCCAGCACTTCGCCAGTCTGGATGCTGGTGCTGAATGAAAAGCTGTACGACTTCATCCTCTCCAGCGCATTGGACAGAACAACCTGGTTGCGCGATTCAAAGGTTTGCGTGGAGCGGCCGTCGCGCTCCACGTCATACACCAGATGCCATTTTTTGGAAATGACGGGTAGCTTCTTGTCATCTCCGTCCTGAGCCCAGGTCGGTTGATGGCCAACAGCAATGAACGCGCATGCTGCCGCCAGATAGCGGATCAATTTCATTTTTGCTTCTCCCTGATTGAATCAAGGCAATCCTTCGGGAGCGCGCAAGGTCTTCCCGGGTTGCCGTTGGGGATCATACCGGGGCACTATGACGCTACGGCGGTGGCAAACGGGTGCATCGGTATGAGCCACATCAACACATGGCCAGATTCGCCGGCAGGCTGAGCCGAACGCACCTACCATCGGCACCCCAGGCCCGCCACGGGCCGCTTTCCTGCGCGCGCACCATGCTCAAACTCTCGCTTTCCGAATTCACGCTCGAACACTTCATGCAGCACTACTGGCAGCAAAAGCCGGTGGTCATCCGCCAGGGCTTCCAGCACTTCCAGGACCTGATCAGCCCCGAAGAGCTGGCGGGGCTGGCCTGCGAGGAAGAGGTGGATTCGCGCCTGGTCTACAAGAAGCGTGGCAAATGGCAAGCCGAGAACGGGCCGTTTGAGTCGTACGACCACCTGGGCAAGACCGGCTGGTCGCTGATCGTGCAGGCGGTCAACCACTGGTCGCCCGCAGTGGCCGAGCTGGTCAAGCCCTTTGACTTCATCCCCAAATGGCGCCTGGACGATGTGATGATCAGCTACTCGCGCCCACAGGGTGGCGTAGGCCCGCACATCGACCTGTACGACGTGTTCATCTGCCAGGGCTCGGGCCGGCGCCAGTGGCGCGTCGGGGATCGGGGCAACCACCGCCAGTTCGCGGCGCATGCGGCGCTGCTGCATGTGGATCCGTTCGAGGCCATCATCGACGTGGAGCTGCTGCCCGGTGACATCCTCTACATCCCGCCGGGCTTTCCGCACGATGGGGTGTCGCTGGAGCCGTCGATGAGCTTCTCTGTGGGCTTTCGGGCCAAGTCGGCCTGCGACATGCTCAGTGGCCTGGCGGATTACGTCATCGACAAGGAACTGGGTAGCACGCTGCTGAGTGACCCAGGCCGCCCCATCCACCACAACCAGGGCCAGATCAACAGCAGCGACTTCGGCCGTATCAAGGCGCAACTGCAGGCGCTGCTGGACGACGACACGCTGGTGGCCGATTTTGCCGGCAGCTTTCTGTCGCGCACCAAATGCCAGCTCGACCTCCAGGCTCTGGACGAACCGCTGGATGCCGCCGCGTTGATCGACACCCTGCAGCAGCAACCCCTGGTGCGCACCGGTGGCCTGCGCTGCTTTTACGTGGACCAGACCGTGGCGGATGGCGTCTGCTACTTGGATGGAGAGCGCCATGCCTTTGGCGCCAAGGCGCAGGCAGCCGTCAAAGCCCTGTGCGACCGCGATACGCTGACCCACGCCCCGCTGCGCGCGGCGCTGAAGCTGCCGGCGTTTGTGGAGGCGCTGACCCAGTGGGTCAATGCCGGCTACTGGTATTTTGAAGACTGATTAAGCCCCGCCCCGACGGGGGTACAGGGTCAATGGTTTCCCGGATGCACAGCGCTATGCGCCTGTGCTAAGGTCTGCGGCTTGTCTTTTTTGACTTCCAGGAAACCATGAAACGACTACTTCTCACCGCGGGCCTGTTGCTCTCGTCGGTGCTGCTACAAGCGGCGCCGGTCAC
>JAVBYK010000436.1 GCA_030824095.1 bacterium | reverse complement strand
AAGACGCCAATCTCGTTGACGGCGCCAAAGCGGTTCTTGATGGCACGCACCAGACGGAAGCTGCTGTGGGTGTCGCCCTCGAAGTACAGCACCGTGTCCACCATGTGCTCCAGCACGCGGGGACCGGCCAGGGCTCCTTCCTTGGTGACGTGGCCAACCAGCACGATGGCCGTGCCGCTGGACTTGGCGCAGCGCGTCAGGTGGGCCGCGCATTCGCGCACCTGGGCCACCGAGCCTGGCGCCGAGCTGAGCTGGTCCGAGTACACGGTCTGGATCGAGTCAATCACCGCCACGTCCGGCTGCTGCGCGTCGATGGTGGCGAGTATCTTGTCGAGCTGGATTTCGGCCAGCACCTTGACCTGGGAGCCATGCAGACCGAGCCGGCGCGAGCGCAGCGCGACCTGGGCGCCGCTCTCTTCACCGGTCACATACAGCGTGGACTGGCCGCTGCGCTGCAGCGAATCCAGCGCCTGCAGCAGCAAGGTGGATTTGCCAATGCCGGGATCGCCGCCGATCAGCACCACGGCGCCCTCCACCATGCCGCCGCCCAGCACGCGGTCCAGTTCGTCCTGGCCGGTGGGGGTGCGCTGCACGTCGGTGGCATCGATGTCGGCCAGGATCGCCACCTCGGCGGTCTTGGCCAGCGACTGGAATTGCGAGGTGTAACGGTTCTTGCCCGGTGCGGCCGACTCAGCCACGGATTCGATCAGCGTATTCCAGGCCGCGCAACTGGGGCACTTGCCCAGCCACTTGGGACTGGTGCCGCCGCATTCGGTACAGGTGTAGATGGTTTTCTCTTTGGCCATGCCACCATAATACTGTACGAAATCACAGATGCCGAATCTTTTCCCGGGCCTTGCGCACCCGCTCAATCCCCAGCGCGACCTTGACCTTTTCTGTCGGCACGGCCGCCGCAATGGTGCAGGCCGGCGTGGTGGTTTCCTTGCAGGCGTAGGTGCCCAGGGCGATACCGTCCTTGTCCAGAATCGCGATGACCCAGGGCGTGTTGGCGCGCGCGCCGCGCTGCACCGCCACCGCCGTCTCGCCGTTGGCCAGCCGTACATAGGTGCCGGGCGGATAAAAGCCGGCCGCCTGCGCCATGGCCGAGCCCACGCCCAGGCTCACGCCCTCAGCCCCCATGACCATGGATTTGACGGCGCGCACCGGCGACAGCGAGGCCCGGGTCCTGCGCGACGCCATCTTGGCCACAAAACTGTCGGTCATGGCCAGGATGCGCCGGGCCATGGCCATCTCCGGCAATGCCTGGGGTGACTCGGGCTCGTGGTGCCAGCGCACGACGTCCAACAATTCCGGGTCGGTCATGCCGATGCCCTGCAGGATTTCCACGCTCTTTTGCGGATGTTCCTGGATCAGCGTGCGCTGCCAGTCCGTGGGTGCCGATTGCTGGCGGGCCAGGCTGTCCTGGTCGCGCGCCATGCCGATGTTCATGACCAGTGCAGCAGTCAACAACACCGCCCGCTGTGGCGCCGGCAGTGCCAGTTTGTGCGCGGTCAGTTCACACACCACCGCACACAGCAGGGCGTGGGTGGCGCAGTAGCCTTGTGCAGTGTCGGCCAGGGTCTGGAACAGGCAGAACAGGCTGTCATCGGTATCGGCACGCAGCAGTTCCTGGGCCTTTTTCTCGATGCCAAACAGGCGCTCCAGCGGATTGATGGCCAGCCCACCCTGGTACAGGATGCCGCGCAGCACCTCCTGCAGGTCCAGCCAGCCACCCTGCAATTGCTGGCCCACCACGTAGTCAGTCTCGCGGATTTCGCTGGGCATGGGTGCGCGGCTGATTTCCTGCACGTCCACGCCCTCGCTCAGCAGGGTGTGCACCATGCGCTCGTAGGCGCGTTGCCAGGCATGGGCATCGGCCGGCGTGGAGCAGGCCTGGTGGGCATGCAGCTTGGCGCGGTGTTCTTCCGAAACAATCGGCTGCCCCTTGCGCAGCAGCAGCTGGCCGCCAGCGCTCCACACATCCACCGGCAGGGGCTTGCCAATGGCCAGCAGGGCCACCGGAATCGGAACGTATTGCATGCTCATGCGGCCACCTCCACTGGCACCCGTGGGGCCAGCGCACACATCAACTCATAGCCCACGGTGCCGGCACAGGCCGCCACTTCATCAATCGGCAGCAGCGCCCCGTTGGCAGCGCGGCCCCACAGCGTGACCTCGCTGCCCGGACCTGCCGCGGGCACCGGCGTCAGGTCCACGGTGATCATGTCCATGCTGACGCGCCCCACGGTGCGGGTGCGCACACCGTCCACCAGCACCGGCGTACCGGTGGGGCAGACGCGGGGATAGCCGTCGGCATAGCCGCAGGCCACGACGCCGATGCGCATAGCGTCCTCCGCCACAAAGTTTGAGCCATATCCTACGCTAGCCCTCGCAGGTATTGACTGTGTAGCTATGATTTTTGCAGCAAGTGTCATGCTCGGCTGGAGATCCCAGTGCTCGGCTGTGTGCTCGGGGTAATCCGGCGCGCTGCCGTACAGCACGATGCCCGGGCGCACCCAGTCGGACACCACGCAAGCCTCGGGGTGTGCGGCAGCCTGGGCCGGCTGCACGGTGTGGCGCAGGATGGCCGCGCTATTGGAGAGACTGCGCTCACCGGGCAGGTCGCGCGTGGCGCTGGCAAATGCGGCCATTTGATCGGCCACGCCGCGCGGGCCGTCGGCGTCGCTGAAGTGCGCCATCAGCGAAATCTCGTCCACCTGGGGCAGTGCGTTGAGGCGGGTCCAGGCGGTGCGGTAGCGCTCGGGCGTGAAGCCCAGGCGGTTCATACCCACATTCATTTTGAGGAAAACCCGGTGCGGCACATTGGTCTTGTGGGCGGCCAGCATGTCGATCTGCTCGGTGCAGTGCACCGCGTGCCACAGGTCCAGGCGCGAGCACAGCTCCAGGTCACGCAATTCAAACACCCCTTCGAGCAGCAGGATGGGACCGCGCCAGCCCAGGCTGCGCACGCGCTGCGCCTCGGCCAGGTCCAGCAGTGCAAAGCCGTCGGCACTGCGCATGCCGTCAAACACGCGCTCGATGCCATGGCCATAGGCGTTGGCCTTGACCACGGCCCAGACCCGGGCATCGGGGGCCGCGCGGCGCACCCGCTCCAGGTTGTGGCGGAAGGCCGCGGGATGGATGGTGGCAAGGATGGGACGGGGCATGGCAAATAAGGTTGGCTGGGGCTTGTGGGGATTTTGACATCGCCGGGCATGCTATAACCGCAACACGTTTGGAGACACCCACAAAATTACGCACCGGCCACACCGGTGCGCGCAACCCTCACGCATGAAACGCGGCTTCTACACCATCATGTCAGCGCAGTTCTTCAGCTCGCTGGCAGACAACGCACTGTTCGTGGGCGCCGTCCAGTTGTTGCGCAGCAGCGGCGCCGCCGAATGGCAGCAGGCCGCACTGGTACCCATGTTCGCCCTGTTCTATGTGGTGCTGGCCCCGTTTGTGGGAGCCTTTGCCGACGCCATGCCCAAGGGGCGGGTCATGCTCTACAGCAACAGCATCAAGATCGTGGGCTGCCTGATGATGCTGTTTGGCACCCACCCGCTGATGTCCTATGCCATCGTCGGCCTGGGCGCGGCGGCGTATTCACCGGCCAAGTACGGCATCCTCACCGAGCTGCTGCCAGCGTCGCAGTTGGTCAAGGCCAATGGCTGGATCGAGGGGTTGACGATTGCTTCCATCATCCTGGGTGTGCTGCTGGGCGGACAACTGGTGGGCCACAGCGTGTCCACGTACCTGCTGTCGTTTGACTGTCCGTTCGTTGATACCGGCATCACCACCCCGCCCGAGGC
>JAVBYK010000268.1 GCA_030824095.1 bacterium | reverse complement strand
CTGACGAACTTCATCATCGGGCTGGTCTCGTGCGAGGTGCTGACCTGGGTGAAGCCAACCTCACGGGCCAAACGGGCCGCCGCCTTTTCATGCGCGGTGTAGCGGTAGCCGTGCATGAAAACAATGGAAATGCTGCGTATCCCTCGTGCATACTGCGTTAGCAGCTCCTGTTTTAATAGCAATTCGTCCAACACCTCGACCACGTCACCATGCGCGCCCATGCGCTCCTGGGCCTCCACCACGGCGCTGTAGAGCAGCTCGGGCAGCTGGATGTTGCGGTCAAAAATGCGGGGACGGTTCTGGTAGGCGATGCGCAGCGCATCGCGAAAACCGCGTGTGGTGACCAGTAGCGTGGGCTCGCCCTTGCGCTCCAGCAGGGCGTTGGTGGCCACGGTGGTGCCCATCTTCACGCACTCCACCTGGTCCGGCGTGACCGGCTCGCCGGCTTTGAGGCACAGCAAGTGGCGGATGCCGGCGACCGCCGCGTCGCGGTATTGCTCGGGGTTTTCGCTGAGCAACTTGTGCGTGACCAAGGTGCCATCGGGGCGCTTGCCCACCACGTCGGTAAACGTGCCACCGCGGTCGATCCAGAATTGCCAACGGGTCGTGGTAGAGGGGTTCATAGTGATGCTGCGGAGCGGGCCGCCTGGTCGTAGATGCCGGAGAGCAGGCGCAACAGGCGCGCCAGTTCGCCAATGTCGCGGTTCAGACCGTCATCGGCGTTCAATGCGTTGATCAGGCAGGACTCGCGGATTTCGCGGTAGCGCGCCACAAAGTCGCGCCCGGTGTCGGTGCTGGCATAGGTCACGTCCTTGCCGTTCTTGCTGGAGGCCACCACACCCAGGTTCTGCAGCTTCTTCAACGCGTAGTTGATGAGGTGGGTGTCTTCCACATTCATGATGAAGCAGATGTCGGCCAGGCGCTTGTTGCGGGCGCGGTGCGTGACATGGTGCAGCACCAGCACATCCAGTGGCGTCAGGTCTTTCAGGCCGGCCGCACTCATGCAGTGCGTGATCCAGCGGTGGAAGGCGTTGCCGGCCACGATCAGGCCAAACTCGAACTCGCTCATCTCCGCGCTGCGCGGCGACACCAGGTGCGCCGACGACACGATGGGTGGCGACGCGGGCACCGCTTGAGAGGCGGGTGCAGCAGCAGGTTTCTTGGCCATGGTCAGCTCCAGGGTTGGCATCTTTGTTGCAAGGCTGGATTGTAGGCAGCACGTAAACAATTTATCAACAATTTGTTGACATTTAGGGAAAACACCGAGATGCTACGCAGCATTGCGATTTACATTCAACGGTCTGCCAAGCCCTTCATCCACCCAACCGGAGTTCCTATGAAACGTCGCCTGTTTGCCCTGACTGCCACCGCCGCCGCACTCACCCTGAGCCTGGCCGGTAACGCCGCCTTTGCCCAGACCAAGTGGGACCTGGCCGCTGCCTACCCGGCCACCAACTTCCACACCGAGAACCTGCAGCAGTTCGCCAACGATGTGGACAAGGCCAGCGGTGGCAAGCTCAAGATCACGGTGCACGCCAACGCGGCCCTGTTCAAGGCGCCCGAAATCAAGCGCGCCGTGCAAGGCGGCCAGGCCCAGGCCGGCGAAATTTTGCTGGTGAACTTCCAGAACGAATGGCAGATCTTTGGCACCGATGGCCTGCCCTTCCTGGCCGACAGCTATGACGAATCCAACAAACTCTACAAAGCCCAGAAGCCGGCACTGGAGAAGAAACTGGGAGAGCAAGGCATGGCCCTGCTGTACGCCGTGGCCTGGCCACCCCAGGGCATCTACAGCAAGAAGCCCCTGAACTCTGCTGCCGACCTGAAGAGCATCAAATGGCGCGCCTACAGCCCGGCCACCAGCCGCATTGCCGAACTGGTGGGCGCGCAGCCCGTCACGGTGCAGGCCGCCGAACTGTCGCAGGCCTTTGCCACCGGCGTGGTGGAAGCCACGATGACCTCCGGCGCCTCCGGCGTGGACAGCAAGCTGTATGAGAACCTGAAGTACTACTACGACATGCAGGCCTGGCTGCCCAAGAATGCCGTCATCGTCAACAAGGCCGCGTTTGATGCATTGGACAAACCCACGCAGGCGGTGGTACTGAAGGCCGCAGCCGACGCGGAAGTGCGTGGTCTGGCCGCCAGCAAGCGCGTCAACGTGGAGTCCATCGAGAAGCTCAAGGCCAACGGCATGACCGTGACCGCTCCCTCGGCACAACTCAAGGCGGACATGAAGAAGGTCGGCGACACCATGCTCAAGGAATGGCTGGACAAGTCCGGGCCTGAGGGCAAGGCCGTGGTTGACGCCTTCAGCAAGCCCTAACCGCAAACGCAGGAGCTGACATGCGCAAGGTTCTCAATGCCCTGTACGACGGCGCGGCAGCAGTTGCCGCACTGTTCATGGTGGGCCTTCTGGTCATGGTGTTGCTGTCCGTCTTCGGCCGGCAGTTCAACTTCTATGTGCCAGGCACCGATGCGTATGCCGGCTACCTGATGGCGGCCAGCGGTTTTCTGGCCCTGGCCCACACGCTCAAGCGCGGCGAGCACATCCGCGTGACGCTGATCCTCGCCGCGCTGTCAGGCCGCTGGAAGAAGGGCTTGGAGATTTGGGCGCTGGCCTTTGCCTCGGCGCTGTCATGCCTGTTCGCTTTTTACAGTTGCCGCCTGTCATGGCAATCGCGCGTTTTCAATGATATTTCCACCGGCAGTGACGCCACGCCGCTGTGGATTCCGCAGATCGGCATGGCGGTGGGCACGGTCATCCTGGCGATCGCCTTCATTGACGAGCTGGTGCTGGAGCTGCGCGGCCAGCGGGTGATGCACAGCAGCGACGAGCCGCTGCGCAACGAATAACAACAACGACAGGCCTGTTCCATGAATGATCTCGCAATCACCGCCGGCCTGTTGGTGGCCCTGTTCCTGATTCTGGGCAGCGGCGTCTGGGTCGGCCTCACGCTCACCGGCGTGGCCTGGATGGCCGTGTCGCTGTTCTCCAGCCGCCCCGCGGGCGACGCCATGGCCGTCACGGTCTGGGGCTCCAGCAGCAGCTGGACGCTGACCGCCCTGCCTCTGTTTGTGTGGATGGGCGAAATCCTGTTCCGCACCCGGCTCAGCCAGGACATGTTCAAGGGCCTGGCGCCCTGGGTGCAGGGCCTTCCCGGCCGCCTGCTGCACACCAATGTGATTGGCTGCACCATCTTTGCCGCCGTGTCGGGGTCCAGTGCCGCCACCTGCGCCACCATTGGCAAGATGACACTGCCGGAACTCACGCGCCGCGGCTATCCCGACCACATGGTGGTGGGCACGCTGGCCGGCGCGGCCACGCTGGGTCTGCTGATTCCGCCATCCATCATCATGATCGTCTACGGCGTGGCGGCCGAGGTGTCCATCTCCAAGCTGTTCATTGCCGGCGTGTTGCCCGGCATCCTGCTGGCCTGCCTGTTCTCGGGCTACATCGTGTTCTGGGCCCTGCGCAACCCGGACCAGGTGCCGGCCGCCGACCGGCGCATGAGCTTTCTCGAAAAGCTCTCCGAGTCGCGCAGTCTGATCCCCGTGGTGCTGCTGATCACCGCGGTACTGGGCTCCATCTATTCCGGCATCGCCACCGCCACCGAGGCGGCCGCCGTGGGCGTGGTGGGTTCGCTGGTGCTCTCCGGCGTGCAGGGTTCATTGAACTGGGCATCGTTTCGCGATGCCATCATGGGCGCCACGCGGCTGTATTGCATGATCGCGCTGATCCTGGCCGGCGCCGCCTTTCTGACGCTGGCCATGGGCTACATCGGCCTGCCGCGCCATCTGGCCGAATGGATCGC
>JAVBYK010000270.1 GCA_030824095.1 bacterium | reverse complement strand
TACTGCGCCCAGTTGGTGACGGTGAACAGGTAGCCGTCGGCCACGGTGAACTGGTCACCCATCAGGTACTGCTTGCCGGCCAGTTCGCCGTCCACCCACTTCAGGCGGGATTGCAGGCGCTCCAGCGAAGCGGTCTTGGTTTCGGCGGGCGTCGTGGGCACGAACAGTGGCGAGAAGGTCTTGTGCAGTTCGGTGCCGATCAAGGTCAGCCACTCCTGCAACTTGTAGCGTTCATACGTGCCGTTGGCGGGGGCCAGGTTCTTGGCCGGAACCTGATCGGCGATGTATTGCACGATGGCCGGGCCTTCGTGCAGGCTGCGGCCATCGTCCAGCGTCAGGTAGGGCACGTAGCCCAGCGGGTTGATGGTGTAGTAGTCGGTGCCGTCGGGCAGCTTGTGGGTCTTGGTGGGTGCCGGAATGGCCTCAAACGACAGGCCGGCCTCGTGCAGGGCGATGTGGGGAGACAGGGAGCAGGCGCCGGGGGAGTAATAGAGCTTCATGGTGATCCTTGTGGGGTGGGTCATGCAACAGTGCAGTCCGCCATGCTAGCGACAAAGCCGGATCATTGCAGGGTGACGGCCATTCGTCTTTACCTGGCGTTTGCAGGTCCTTCAGCTGGCGGCGCTACAGTGGTGTATTCCAAACGTAGGCAACGAGAAGGACGCGCATGACGACACCGAACACCCCTCCTGCACGCTACAGCAGCGCCAGCATGGCCATGCACTGGGCCATGGTGCTGGTCTTTGTCGCGGTGTACGTGCTGATCAATGTGGCCGAGGGCTTCGAGAAGGGCAGTGCCGAGCGGCAGATGGCGCGCGACTGGCATGCGACATTCGGCCTGCTGGTGTTTGGACTGGTCTGGTTGCGCATCGTGTTGCGCGTGCTGGGCAGCACACCGCCGATTGAGCCGACGCCGGCGGTCTGGCTGGAGAAGCTGGCCAAGCTGGGACACCTGGCGCTGTACGCGTTGATGATTGGGCTACCCCTGCTGGGCTGGCTGCTGCTCAGTGCGCGTGGCAAACCGATTCCGTTCTTTGGTCTGGAGCTGCCGGCGCTGATGGCACCGGACAAGGAGCTGGGGCGCACCATCAAGGAGATCCATGAGTTCGGCGGCAATCTGGGCTATTTCCTGATCGGCGGCCACGCCATCGCCGCCCTGTTCCACCACTACGTGCTGAAGGACAACACGCTGCGCCGCATGACGGGTTTTACGCGCCGGCCCTGATCAGGTCGGCGGCCTTCTCGCCAATCACCATGGTTGGCGCATTGGTGTTGCCGGAGACCAGGTTGGGCATGATGGACGCGTCGACCACGCGCAAGCGCTCTATGCCACGCACGCGCAACTGGCCATCCACGACGGCCATGGCGTCGGAGTCGGGCCCCATGCGGCAGGTGCCCACCGGGTGGTACTCGGTGTCGCAGGTGGCGCGCAGGAAGGCTTCCATGGCCTTGTCGTCGTTGATGTCGAACGGGTGCAGGCGTTTGCCGCGGTAGGGCGCCATGGCCTTGGCTTCCAGCACCTCAAAGCCCATGCGCGCACCCTGGATGGCCACGGCCATGTCGTCCGGGTGGGTGAAGAAGCCGGGGTCGATCAGCGGTGCCTGATACGGGTCGGCACTTTGCAGGGTGACGCTGCCGCGGCTCTTGGGCCGCATCAGCGTGGTGTGCAGGGTGTAGCCATGGCCCAGGTGCTGCTTGCGGGTGTGGTCGTCCACGATGCTGGGCAAAAAGGCGAACTGGATGTCCGGGTGGTCGGTGTTGCCGCAGGTGGAGACAAAGCCATTGGATTCGGATACGCAGGTGGTGACCCAGCCCTTGCGTGCGCTGCGCCACTGGAAGATGGCCTTGATGATTTCCCAGCTGCCACGCAGCGACAGGCCTACCGTGTCTTTCCAGCGCGGCGTGCGGTAGATCAGGTTGGAGGTGACGTGGTCCTGCAGGTTCTGGCCCACACCAGGCAGGTCGTGCACGACCGGGATGCCGAGCTGCTGCAAGTGTGCCTGGGGACCGATGCCCGACAGCATCAGCAACTGCGGTGAGCCATAGGAACCCGCGCTCAAGACCACTTCCTTACGGGCACGGATCTGTTGGATTTGACCGTCACGGCGCAACTCCACACCGACGGCGGTCTTGCCTTCCAGCACCACCTTGCGCGTGTGGCATCCGGTCCAGACCGTCAGGTTCTTGCGGTCCGCATTGGCGTGCAGGTAGGCGCGTGCCGCGTTCCAGCGCTCGCCGTTGTACTGCGTGGCCTGGGTGGGCGAAATGCCGAACTGGCTGGCGCCGTTGTAGTCGGGGTTCAGGGGAATGCCCTTTTCCACACAGGCGGAACGGAAGGCTTCATTGATCGGCGACGGGCTGCGCAGGTAACTCACATGCAGCGGGCCGCTGTTGCCGTGGTATTCGTTGTGGGTGAAGCAGTGGCTGTTTTCCGCACGCTTGAACAACGGCAGCAGGTCGGCATAGCCCCAGCCGGGGTTGCCCAAGGCGGCCCAGCCGTTGTAGTCGTTGGGGTTGCAACGGGTGTAGACCTGTGCGTTGACGGAGCTGGAGCCGCCCAGCACCTTGCCGCGTGGCTGGAAACCTTTGCGGCCCCCCAGCCCTTTTTGCGGGGTGGTGAAGTAGTGCCAGCTGTTCATCAGGCCATAGGGGAGCATGACGGCAAAACCCAGTGGCGCGCGCACGAATACCGAATGGTCCGCGCCACCGGCTTCCAGCACGCAGACCGTGGTCTGCGGGTCTTCGCTCAGGCGTGCGGCCAGGGCGCAGCCGGCGGAGCCACCGCCGACGATGATGTAGTCAAACTCTTGCATACAGGCCCGCGTTTTATTTGGTCAAGAAGTCCAGGTACTTGGTGGCGAACTTGCCGTACGGGGGCCACAGGAACTTGATGGCGCTGAAGGGCGCCTGGTAGAACACGGGGCGCATCTTGGAGAAGGTGATGAAGCCTTCAAAGCCGTGGTAGTGGCCCATGCCGCTCTCGCCCACGCCGCCAAAGGGCATGTCGTGCTGGCCGGTGTGCAGCACGATGTCGTTGACGGTGGCACCGCCCGACATGACCCGGTGCAGCAGCGTGTGGATCAGGCCCTTGTCATTGCTGAACGGGTAGAAGGCCAGCGGGCGCGGGCCGGCGTTGATGGTGTTGATGACCTCTTCAATGGACGTATAGGCCACCACCGGCAGCACCGGACCAAAGATTTCGCGGGTGCGCAGCTCGCAGTCGGGCGGCGCGTTGAGCACGATGTGGGGTGCGATCTTGTGCGTGGCGGCGTCCCATTTTTTGCCGGCAATCAGTTGCACCAGCGTGGCACCACGCGCTTCGGCTTCTTCCATGGCGCGGGTGATGCGCTTGAAGGCGCGGTCATCAATGACGGAGGTGTAGTCCGGCGTGTCCAGCGTGGCATAGCGGCCCGAGACGATTTGCTTGGCCAGTTCCACGAACTCGGTGACCTTGGCCTGCGGCACGAACACGTGGTCGGCGGTGGTGCAGATCTGGCCCGCATTGAAGTACTTGAAGAAGGTGATGCGCTCCACCGCTTTTTTGAGCGGGAAGTCGTCGCACACCAGCGCCGGCGCCTTGCCACCCAGCTCCAGCGTCACCGGGCACAGGTTCTGCGAGGCGGCGGCCATCACGGCACGGCCGGTGGTGCCCGAGCCGGTGAACAGCAGGTGGTCGAACTTGAGCTTGGAGAACTCGATGCCCACGCCGCCGGTCTCGTCAAAGAAGGCCAGCTTGTCCTTGGGGAAGTAGGCGGGGGATTTTTCGATCAGCAGCTTGGCCAGGTGGCGCGAGTTTTCCGACATCTTGACCATGCAGCGGTTGCCGGCGGCAAAGGCCGAGGTCA
>JAVBYK010000169.1 GCA_030824095.1 bacterium | reverse complement strand
AAACGGGGGAATAGGTGCATTGCAAACTCCTGAAAATGTTGTGAGGAGTGCAGTGTCCAAAGGACGGGACCGCCGCGCACGTGGTTTGAGACGAAGCGCCACACTGCGGCGCGAAATGCCTCTGGCTGGCGTGAAACCAGCGTGCGGACATCGGTTTGCCCGTGCCATACTTCATTTGAAGCGGGGCAGACGCCGGTCCGCTATTTCAAATGCAATCGTGCCTGCCCGGTGGATACAGGAGAGACTTTTGAACACGCGAGTATTCCGATTTTGTTGGCTGCGCTGGGCAGCCGTGACGTCCCTTTATGTGGTGAGTCAAGTCCATGCTGCAGGCAATCAGGCCCAACTGGTGCTGGTCGCCGATACCGCCTGCCTGTTGAAGGTGGATGGTCGATCCATGGGAGCCCTGAGCCCCGGGATTGAACGCACTGTGGCTTTGAATCCCGGTGCAGTCGAGGTGGTTTGTGAGCGCAAGGACGGCGGCATGGCATCCGCTCGGGAGCGGGTGGTTCTGCGCGCGGGTGAGACCGCTTCGGCCCGCCTGCGGTTGCGATGGACAGTTTCGCCTGATGGCGTGCTGGACAACGCCCAGCGCCTGGTGTGGAGCCGGCAGGATAACGGCGTGGATATCGACTCGCCTGGAGCGATCGCGTGGTGCGAGAGCATGGGCAAGGGCTGGCGGCTGCCGAGCCGGGCGGAACTGGAGAGCCTCTCCAGCGGTGCGGCTGGCGAAACCACGCCGTGTCGAGGCGCCAAGTGCAAGGCGCCCACGCTGTTCACGTTAACCAGCTATTGGATGTGGAGTGGCGACCACGACAGCCAGGGTCGCGCGTTTTATCACTATTTGCACACGGGGCACACGCAGACGTCGCAACCAGACTACCGGCTGCATGCGCGCGCATTGTGCGTGCGTCCCGCATGATGGCAGCCACGCGCGTATCGCAGTGGTTTTGAACGGTTCGAGCTACAGCTGTCCTTCGGTCAGCGTATCCAGCTGGAACTGGCCGCTCTTGTGCCACAGCCAGGTGTCGGTGTAGGTCACCTTGCCCATCTTGATGGGTGCCGGAAACGGTGCGGCCTGGTGCACGGCCCGTTCAATCTCGGCCACCACCTCGGGCGCGTGGATGGGTGCGCGCATCCAGCGCAGAGCGGTCACGGCGCCGCGGGCGTTGATGTCCACCTGCAGCACACCGATGGCATACAACTGTGGTGGCAGCTTGCCGCTGAAGATGCGGCCGCTGTTCTTGGCATACAGGTGGGTGGCGGCGTCGCGCCGGTAGTCGCGGGGGGTTCCGGCGTAGGAGCCCGGGTTGGTGGGTGCCTTGGGCACGGCGCCGGTCTGCGCGGTGGGTTCGGGTGCCTTGGGCGCCGGCGGCGGACTGGAGGGCCCGGTGCTGCAGGCGGCGAGCAGGCTGGCCACGCTGCTCCAAAGGCCAAGGCGGCGCAGTGTCGTGCGGTGGGTGAATGGGGGCATGGTGGGTGGTATCTGGGTTGGCAAGGGCATACTGTGTCCGAATCTAACGCACCAGACCACCGATCGGTCTTTGGAAAAGGTATCTGAATGTGAGTGAGCTGAGTCTTTTACTGGAGCGTCTGGTCCATGAAACGACAGTGCTGGTGACCGTGCAGTCCACCCGCGGCTCCGCGCCGCGCGAGGCGGGGGCCTGGATGGCGGTGTTTGGCGGCGACACTATGGGAACTGTGGGCGGCGGGCATCTGGAGTGGGATGCGATGGCCCATGCACGCCATTTGTTACACAAAGGCACCGGCGACGCCGTGGTGCGCTATGCGCTTGGTCCCAGCCTGGGGCAATGCTGCGGTGGTGAGGTCGTTCTGCAGTTCGAACGGGTATCGGCGACCGACATCGAGCGCCTGCGCACCCAATTGGCCCGCAAGGGTACGCCTGTGGCACTTTTTGGTGGCGGGCACGTGGGGCGGGCCGTGGTGCAGGTGCTGCTGAACCTGCCCGTGGACCTGACCTGGATCGACAGCCGTGATGAAATCTTCCCGCCCGAGCTGGCCGCCCAGGTGCGCTGCGAGCATTCCGACCCGGTGCAGGCTGCCGTGGCCGACCTGGCGAGCGGCTCGCGCGTGCTGATCATGAGTTTCAGCCATGCCGAGGACCTGGACATCGTGGCCGCCTGCCTGGGGCGCCAGCGCGCCCAGGGCGATCTGCCTTATGTCGGCCTGATTGGCAGCAAGACCAAATGGGCGTCCTTTCGCCAGAGGTTGCTGGCGCGCGGTTTCACCGAGGCGGAACTGGCGCACGTGACCTGCCCGATTGGCGTGCTGGGCATTGCCGACAAGCGCCCTGAAGTGATTGCGGTGGCCGTTGCGGCCCAGATCTTGCAAGTTTCCGGTTGAGCCGCCACGCTGCGGCAAAACTGTATACACTTTGCCGTCGCGCCAAGGAGAACACACTGCATGGAAAGTTACCTGCTGGATTGGGCCAACCTGCTGTTGCGCTGGGTCCATGTCATCACCGCCATCGCCTGGGTCGGCTCCTCGTTCTATTTTGTGTTCCTGGACAGCAGCCTGACACCGCCAGTGGACGAGGACCTGAAGCGCCAGGGTGTCAGCGGCGAACTGTGGGCTGTGCACGGCGGCGGCTTCTACCACCCGGTCAAATTTCTGGGCGCTCCCCCCCAACTGCCCAAACATTTGCATTGGTTCTATTGGGAGAGCTACAGCACCTGGCTCAGCGGCTTCTCGCTGTTCACCGTGTCCTATTTGTGGAGCGCCGGCACCTACCTGATCGACAAGTCGGTGATGGACTGGTCGCCCAATGCCGCCGTTGGCGTGGCGCTGGCGTTCCTGGTGGTGTTCTGGCTCGCGTACGACGGCATTTGCCGCATCTTTGGCCAGCGCAAGAACGGTGACGCCATCGTCGGTGCCCTGGTGGCCGTGCTGGTGGTGGTAGCGGCCTGGCTGGCCTGCCACTGGTTCGCCGGGCGCGCGGCCTTCCTGCTGGTGGGCGCGATGATCGCCACCAGCATGAGCGCCAATGTGTTTTTCTGGATCATCCCCGGCCAGAAGACCGTGGTGGCAGACATCAAGGCGGGCAATCCGGTGGACCCGATTCACGGCAAGCGCGGCAAGCAGCGCAGCGTGCACAACACCTATTTCACGCTGCCAGTGTTGTTTGCCATGCTCAGCGGCCACTACAGCTTTACCTACACCCACCCGCAGAACTGGCTGGTGCTGGTGGCCATGATGTTTGCCGGTGCTGCCATTCGCCAGTTCTTCGTGCTGCGCCATGGCTTCAAACTGGGGCGCAACAGCTACCCTTGGCCGTATGCGCTGGCCGGAGTTGTGGCCATCGCTGGCGTAGCGGTCTGGTTGAAACCCGCGCCACAGCCTGTGGAAACCGCTATCAATTCAGGAGCTGTATCGCAAGATACTACGAGGGCTGGAGGCCAAATTGGCTATAAGACATTGGCCGCTGTGCTGGAGCAGCGCTGCTACCAGTGCCACGGTGCTGCGGTGCAGATGAAGAACGTGCGGCTGGACTCCGTTGAGGGGGTCAAGCAGCACGCCCAGGGCATTTACCAACAGGCCGTGGTGAGCAAGGTCATGCCGCTGAACAACGCCACTGGCATCAGTGAGGCCGAGCGGGGCCTGATCCGCCACTGGTTTGAAAGTGGCGCCGCGTTGAACTGAGCGGCGGCTGCGTGCTGGTCCGGGCTACGGGCGGGTGACCCGAATGGCGTTGCGCCCGGCCTTCTTGGCTTCGTACATGGCTGTGTCTGCGGCCACCAGAATACTGGCTGCGTTGGCGTCCAACGGGCCAAAAACGGCCACGCCAATGCTGGCTGAACAGTGGTGTTCGATGGTGGCATCTTCCTGCATCTCCGAATGCAC
>JAVBYK010000537.1 GCA_030824095.1 bacterium | reverse complement strand
TTTGCGCTGGCGCTGCTGGCCAAGCTCAACCCGCGCTGGTTCGCCGTGCAGGCCATGGTGCTGTGCCCCACACGCGAACTGGCCGACCAGGTGACGGTGGAGATTCGCCGCCTGGCGCGAGCTCAGGACAACATCAAGGTCGTGACCCTGTGCGGCGGCATTGCGCTGCGCGGGCAACGCGCCAGCCTGGAAAACGGTGCCCACATCGTCGTGGGCACGCCCGGGCGCATCATGGACCATCTGGAGCGCGGCTACCTGACGCTGGAAGGCCTGAACACCCTGGTGCTGGACGAAGCCGACCGCATGCTGGACATGGGTTTCTTCGACGACATCGCCACCGTGGCCAAGCAATGCCCGGCCGAGCGGCAGACCCTGTTGTTTTCCGCCACCTACCCCGAAGGCATCGAGAAACTGGCCCGGCAGTTCATGCGCGAGCCCCAGCGCGTGGAGGTGGAGGCACCCAAGTCGGAAAGCCTGATCGAGCAGCGCTTCTACGAGGTCACCCGCAGCAACCGCCTGGAGACCGTGGGCCAGTTGCTGCGCCACTTCCGCCCAGTCAGCACGCTGGCCTTCTGCAACACCAAGCAGCAGTGCAAGGATCTGGTCACGCTGTTGCAGGGCGAAGGCTTTTACGCCCTGGCGCTGTATGGCGAACTGGAGCAGCGCGAGCGCGACCAGGTGCTGGCCCAGTTCGCCAACCGCAGCTGCTCGGTGCTGGTGGCCACCGATGTGGCCTCACGCGGGCTGGACATCAACCAGTTGGAGGCGGTGATCAATGTGGACATCACCCCCGACCCCGAGGTGCATGTGCACCGCATCGGCCGCACCGGGCGCGCTGGTGCCAGCGGCCTGGCCCTGAGCCTGGCCAGCATGAACGAAATGGGCGCGGTCGGCAAGATCGAGCAGTACCAGGGCAGCCCGTCCGTCTGGTTCAAGCTGGATGAACTCACGCCCAATGGCACTGGCGCGCTGCTGCCACCGATGGTGACGCTGCAGATCCTGGGTGGCCGCAAGGAAAAAATCCGCCCGGGCGACGTGCTGGGCGCGCTGACCAGCCTTGAGGGCGGCCCTGCCTACACCCGCGAGCAGATCGGCAAGATCCAGGTCACCGAGTTCTGCACCTTTGTCGCCGTGGCGCGCGATGTGGCCCAGCAGGCCTGCGCCAAGCTCAATGCGGGGCGGGTCAAGGGCAAGAGCGTGCGCGCGCGCATTCTCACGGTGGCGGACAACGCCTAGTTGCTTTAAGGCCGCCCCAGGTTCATGGTCCAGTAGCTGCGGTAGGTGGCGCTGTTGTTGATCACACAGGCCACGCCCACCTCGGTGAAGCGGTTATTCATGATGTTGGCGCAATGCCCGGGGCTGGCCATCCAGCCAGACATCACAGACGACACGGAGCTTTGCCCGGCGGCGATGTTCTCGCCGATATTCGACCACGCATAGCCGGCTGCGGTAATGCGCTGGTCAAATGTGCGCCCATCCAGGCTGGTGTGTGAAAAATAGTTCTGGTTTGCCATATCGGCGGAGTGGCCGGCAGCAGCATCGAACAACTTGCTGTTCCACGCGACGGATGGGGCCGCCGGGTAAGCGGTGCTTCCACACACCTGGCTGGTCGCGCGCGCCTGGTTGATCAGGGCCACGAGGTCGGCCTGGAAGTTTGCCAGACTGCAGGTATTGGCCGCAGTCAGCGCCCCACTGTCTGGCGCAGGCGTCGGACTGGTAGGGGTTGTCGGGGTCGGAGTCACCGGGGTGACGGGGGTTGAGGTGCCCGGCGAGGGCGTCACCGGCGTAGCCGCCAACAGGGTGAAGGAATTCAGCTGGACGCGGACGTTGGTATAGGTAGTGCCCTGGTATACGACCGATCCCAACGTGAGCAAGTTGTTCGCCGGATTGAAGGTATCCGCACCCGCTGTGCCGCCGTCCACACCCAGCAAGGTGAACGAATTCACCGTTGCAGACACATTCTGGTAGTTCGCCCCGTTCACCGACACCGCGGTGATGAACAGCCGGTTGATACTGGCGTCAAAGGCACTTGCGCCGTGGGCGCTGGCCGCTGCACACAAAGCCCAGACGGCCAGCCAGCGCGCGGTGTATGGGGGTGCTGTTTCCATGTGCCAGCCCATCCTTTCTCAATGCAGCCACAGTGAATTGGCAACATTTTGAAGCAATTCCCGAGATCGCTACAGCGACAAACGTAACAATGCGTTTGATCAACGGCAATCCGCCGTGTAAGGCAAATTCCTACACGCTTTCCATCCTGCTGCTGACTCCAGTTACGCGATGCTGTGACTACAGTTGTCTCAAGCGCCAAACCTGTTACTGGCGCAATGATGCAACCGGAGAGAAACCATGAAAACTGCAGCCCTGACACTCAATCCCTTCAGCCTGATGATGGAGCCTGAATTGGTTCTGCAAACCATGGAACGCTCGCAACAACTGCGCGGCCTGCGCCGCCACAAGCTGCGTCCGCTGGACAAGCCCCTGATCCCCTACACCCAGGAAGCGCTGGCCGCTCGGGCTGCCTTTGATGCAGCCATCGATGCGGAAGACTTTGAGGCGCGTGCCGAGTCCTACCTGAACTGATTCAGCGCTGCCCTGCTCAGGGCAGCGTCACATAGCGCTGGGCCAGCGCCAGGAAATCATCCACGGGCACCGGCCGGCGCAATTCATCGGCCATCACGTCGCCCACGCCGGGAGCGGCAAGTGCTGCCGCCCGGGCATCCAGAAACAGCAGGCGGCTGCGGCGGGCCAGTACATCTTCCACCGTGCGGGCATACTCATGGCGCACCGCGAAGCGGACCATGGCTTCGCTTACATGGGGTGCCAACATCCGCGTGGCTCCAGGCAGTGCGTCCAGCAAGCCGCGTTCACTGCCATAGAGGTGGACGCCAGGCGCCTCACTGATCCGGGTCGTGGCCACACCGGGTGCGGGTGCTCCCACCAACGCATGGTGCGCGGTGCGGGAGGCCGGCAGGTTCGGCAACAACCCCGCGTCCACACATTTCTCCAGCACATCCTCGGCCATGGACCGGTACGTCGTCCATTTGCCACCGGTCACCGTCACCAGGCCGGACTTGCTGACGGCCACCGTGTGTTCCCGGCTGATGGCCTTGGTGTCGCCACCCTCCTCCTGCGCCGGCTTCACCAACGGGCGCAGCCCCACCCATACGCTGCGCACGTCGCTGCGCTGTGGCGCGCGCTGCAGGTAGCGGGCCGATTCGCTGAGGATGAAGGCCACTTCCTCAGCAAAGGGCTCGGGCTCGCGGGCCATGTCCTGGCGCGGGGTGTCCGTCGTCCCCAGAATGACCTTGCCCTGCCAGGGCACGGCAAACAGCACCCGGCCATCCGCCGTCTTGGGCACCAGCAGCGCATGGTCACCCGGAAAAAACTCCCGATCCACCACCAGGTGCACGCCCTGGCTGGGCGCAACGATGGGCTGACTGGAGCGACCGCAGGCGGCGCTGTCCTGCTGGCGCAACGCATCCACCCACACACCGGTGGCGTTGACCACGCAGCGGGCTTGCACCTCCACCGTGTCACCGGTTTCGGCGTCACGCACCCGCACCCCGCAGACACGGTCGTCGGCGTGGATCAACCCAATGGCCTCGCAGTAGTTGACCAGCAGGGCGCCGCTGGCCGCCGCCGTGCGCGCCAGCACCAGGGCCAGGCGGGCATCGTCAAACTGGCCGTCCCAGTATTTCACGCCACCGCACAGATGCTGCGGGTTGACGCTAGGCAGAAGGCCGCGCGTCTGCGCGGCGCTCAGGAATTCGGTCGGCCCCAGACCGGCCTTGCCGGCCAGCAGGTCGTAGGCCTTGAGGCCCGTGCCATAGAACGGCGCCTCCCACCAGTGGTAGGTCGGCATCACAAACGGCAG
>JAVBYK010000244.1 GCA_030824095.1 bacterium | reverse complement strand
CTGCGGCACCTGCCGGCGCAGACGCTCAAGATTGACCAGAGCTTTGTGCGCGACATGCTGGAAGATGCCAACGACATGGCCATCGTGGAGGGTGTCATCGGGCTGGCCAAGGCGTTCGGACGCGAGGTCATCGCCGAGGGCGTCGAAACCGCCGCGCATGGCGAACGCCTGTTGCGCATGGGGTGTGAACTGGCCCAGGGCTACGGGATCGCACGTGCCATGCCCGCCGAGGACTTTCTGGAATGGGTCGAACAATGGGGCGACCGAGACGAATGGAGCGTGACATGAGTCACCCTGCGCCGCTACCGACCCTGAACCTGGTGGGTGCCGGTCGCGTGGGCCAGACCCTCGCACACCTCTGGAACCAGAACCGGAGCTTGGTGGTGCAGGACGTGCTCACCACCTCGCTGGCCAGCGCGCAAGGCGCCTGCGCGGTGATTGGGGCGGGCCGCGCCGTGGCCTCGATGCAGGCCCTGCGCAGCGCCGATGTGTGGATGCTGGCGGTACCGGACGCGCACATCGCCGCCAGCGCCCAGGCGCTGGCCGAGGCCACTGCGCCTGCGCCGGCAGGGGCACCTTCGCCGGTGGTCTTTCACTGCAGCGGCGCCCAGAGCTCGGCCACGCTGGCGCCACTGGCCGCACGCGGCTGGCGCGTGGCCAGCGCACACTGCATCCTGAGCTTTGCCTCGGTGCCGGCCGCGTTGCAACAGTTTCCCGGCACCCCCTGCGCGCTGGAGGGCGATGCTGCTGCCTGCGCTGTGCTGCGCGCCGCCTTCAGCGCGATTGGCGCGCGCTGCTTTGACGTGGCCAGCGAACACAAGCTGCTCTACCACGCGGCGGCCGTGTTTGCGACTAACTTTCTGCCAGTGCTGCAGTCCACCGCCGAAGACCTGTGGCAAGCCACCGGCATGCCGGCCGAACTGATTCCCGACCTGCGCGCTGCGCTGCTGCGCAATGCCGTGGCCAACATCACCACGCTGGGACCCCAGGCCGCACTCACCGGCCCGGCGGCGCGCGGCGACAAGGCCGCCATTGCCCGCCAGGGCGCAGCGGTCGCGGCCTGGGATGCACAAACCGGTACGGCCTATGAGGCCCTGAGCACGCTGGCGCTACGCCTGGCCCAGCGCGGCCGACGGTAGCGCGACGACGCGGTCACGCACCAGGCTGCCCAGCAGCGTGTTCATCACGCGCTCCACCACCTCTTCGGCCGAGTATTCGCCACCGGGCTGGTACCAGCGGCCGATCCAGCTCAGCGCACCGGCGATGGCGAACGCGGTGATCTTGGGGTCGCAGGGCACCAGGGAGCCCTCCTCCACGCCGGCCGTGATCAGCCGGCGGAACTCCAGGTCGATGGCCGACTTGGCCCGGCGCAGTTCCTTGCGGCTCTCGGGGGGCAGCGGGTCTTCGCCGATGCGGATCAGGCACATGCCGAAATCCATGGTGACGATCTGCCCGTAGGTGCGCATGCAGGCCACCAGCTGGTCAATGGCGGAGCCACCCCGACTGCTGGTCTCGGCGATGCCGGCCTGCATCATCTGCAGGCCGGTGCGCACGCACTCGAACAGGATCTCGTCCTTGTTCTTCACGTAGTAGTACAGCGTGGGCTTGCTGACGTGGAGCCGGGCGGCCACGTCATCCAGCGAGGTGGCGTGGAAGCCGCGTTCGTTGAACATCTGCGCCGCGGCCTGCAGCACGGCATTGCGCTTGGCCTCGCGCTGCTGCTCGCGCGCGGAGGCCGGCGCCCAGGGCGAGACCGGGGCTTCGGCACGGGGTGCCTTGGGTGCACTGGGTTTCTTTGTCATGGTGGGTCACCTAGGGTAAGACCTGATACGGAGATGGCCAGAAAAATCTAAGATTTACTCGCAAGTAAGCACTTTACGCAAAAGTAGGATTTTTCCGCTACGCAAAAACCCGAAGTCAGAAAAAGCGATGAACATAACACCACCCAGCGGCCCCGCCGCTACCGCGCCGCTGTTGCAGGTGGAAGGCGTCACGCTGGCCTTTGGTGGCGTGCGTGCGCTCAGTGGCGTGGGCTTTGATGTGGCACCCGGCTCCATCACGGCGGTGATCGGGCCCAACGGTGCCGGCAAGACCTCGCTGTTCAACACCATCTCGGGCTTCTACCGCCCCAACAGCGGCCATGTGCGCTTCAAGGGCCAGGACATCACGACGGTGCCGGCTCCCTTGCGCGCCAAGATGGGACTGGGGCGCAGTTTCCAGAACATTGCGCTGTTTCGCGGCATGACCGTGCTCGACAACATCAAGCTCGGCCGCCATGCGCACCTGAAGACCAATGTGTTCGACGCGCTGTTCTACCTGGGCCGGGCGCGCCGCGAAGAGGCCGCCCTGCGCGCGGACATCGAAGAGCGCATCATCGATTTCCTGGAGATCGACCACATCCGCCATGCGCCGGTCTCCGCCCTGTCCTACGGACTGCAAAAGCGTGTGGAGATGGCCCGGGCGCTGGCCATGCAGCCCGAGATCCTGATGCTGGACGAACCGGTGGCCGGCATGAACCGCGAGGAAACCGAGGACATGGCGCGCTTCATCCTCGATGTACGCGAGGAATGGGGCGTGACCGTGCTGATGGTGGAACACGACATGGGCATGGTGATGGATTTGTCCGACCACGTCGTCGTCCTGAACTTCGGCCAGGTCATTGCCCAGGGCGTTCCCGCCACGGTGCAGGCCGACCCCGAGGTCATCCGTGCCTACCTGGGCTCGGGCGATGTGGCCGACCTGCGCCGCAAGCTGCACGCCGGCACAACAGACCCCGCACACGCCCAAGGAGTTGCCTGATGGATTGGGCCTACCTGTTTGAAATCAGCCTGACCGGCATCGCCAGCGGCGGCCTGTATGCGCTGGCGGCGCTGGCCTTCGTCATGGTCTACAAGGCCACCCGCGTAGTCAACATTGCCATCGGCGAACTGCTGATGGTCGGGGCCTACATGTTCTTCACCTTCGCCTCGATGTTCGCGCTGCCGCTGTGGCTGGCCATTCCGGCGGCGGTGCTGGGCACGGGCCTGATCGGCGCGGTGATCGAGCGCACCATGATCCGCCCGCTGCTGGGCGAGCCACCCATTTCCGTGTTCATGGTCACCGTGGGCCTGGGCTCCGTGCTGGTGGGCCTGGTGGAGATGATCTGGAGCGCCGACCAGCGCCGCCTGCCCGATTTCATGCCGACCCAGCCCATCATCATTGGCGATGCCTTCCTGGCGCCCAAGGTCTTCTGGGGCGCCATGGTTGCCGTGGTGTTCATCGCGGCCGTGCTGCTGGTGTTTCGCTTCTGGCGCGGCGGCGTGGCCTTGCGGGCCACGGCGTCGGACCAGGCCGCGGCCTACTCCATGGGCATCAATGTGCCGCGCGTGTTTTCACTGGCCTGGGTGGTCTCAAGCATGCTGGCCGCCGTCTCCGGGATCATCGTCGGCTCCATCGGCGGCATCTCCTCCAGCATGGGCGTGTTCGGCCTGTCGGTGCTGGTGGTGGTGATCGTGGGTGGCCTGGACAGCGTGCTGGGCGCGCTGGTCGGTGGCCTGTTCATCGGTCTGGTCGAGGCCCTGGCCGGCGCCTACCTGGGTGGCGAATACAAGCTGCTGGCCACCTTCATCGTGCTGGTGGTGGTGCTGATGGTGCGCCCCTACGGTCTGTACGGCACCCACGAAATCGAAAGACTCTAGAGCCATGCACCCCCACGTTCATCACTGCGTGTATTCATTTGCCCGGCGGGAGGCCTGATGCGCATCGGCACCCTCAAGGAAACCTACATCGCCGACGCGGCGCTGTTCGACTCGCGCACGCAAAAGGTCTGGCTGGCCGTGGCAGCGGCGCTGTTGCTGCTGTTTCCGTTCGTGGCCAGCGAGTACTGGCTGTACCTGGCCTG
>JAVBYK010000430.1 GCA_030824095.1 bacterium | reverse complement strand
TCGGCGCCCTACACGGTGCACGCCGACCGGCAGGAAATCACGCACCGCTTCGAGTCCATCGCCTTTGACGCCCAAGGCGTGCTGCATGCCATCTGGATCGACAAGCGCGACCTGGAGGCTGCGCCCCGGGTGGGCACCAAGTCCAGCTACCGCGGTGCGGCCATCTACACCGCCAGCTCCCGTGACGCCGGTGCCAGCTTTGGCCCCGACACCAAGGTGGCTGACCACTCCTGCGAGTGCTGCCGCATTGCGTTGACCCGTGGCGCCGACGGCCAGTTGCATGCCATGTGGCGCCATGTGTTCGAGCCCGATGTGCGCGACCATGCCTTTGCCACGCTGGGCGTTACACCCAGCCCACCCGTGCGTGCCAGCTTTGACGAGTGGCATGTCAACGGCTGCCCGCACCACGGTCCCGGCCTGGCGCTGGCCAGCGACCGTGGCTTCCATGCGGTGTGGTTTGGCATCCGCCAGGAGGGCGGCCAGAGCGTGCCCGGTGTGCGCTACGGCCGGCTGCAGGCCGATGGCAACCCGGTGGCCGACACCGTGCGACGCCTGCCCGACGAGCGCGCCGAGCACGCGGCCGTGGCGGCCTTGGGTCCGCGCGTGGCCGTGGTCTGGCGCAGCGCCGACGGCATGACCAGCACGCTCAAGGTATGGCTGTCGGTTGACGGCGGCAAGCACTTCCAGGCCAAAACACTCGCCCAGACCGTGGGTGACAACGACCACCCGCGTCTGGCGCAACAGGGTGATCGTCTGGTGGTAGTCTGGCGCACGCAAAAGGAGGTACAGGTCCATGACATCCCTTGGTAAATTCCGGCGCCACGCGCTGCTGATGGCGACGCTGCTGTCGGCCAGTCTCTATATGCCAAATGGGCTTGCAGCCCCCGAAGAACATGCGCATGGCGCTATCAAAACAGTAGTGGATTTTGACGCCACCACCTGGAAGCAGCTGCAGGCCAAGGGCGCGCGCCCGGCGGCCTATGTGTTCACCAACAGCTTTTGCGCCACCTGCCCCGAGGTGTTCGAGCTGCTGCACCAGACGGTGCAGGGCGCCGGTCAGCCGGTCGAGCTGGCCGCCATCCTGATGGACGTGCGCGGCGAGCGCGCCCTGGCCCACGCCCACCACTATGTGGGCGTGACCACGATCTATGCCTTTGACGGTTTCGAGCCGGCGATTCGCCAGGTGGTGGACCCCAAGTGGCGCAACATCACTCCGTACGTCGTGCTGGTGGGCCGCAATGGCAAGCAGCAGCGCGTCACCGGCCAACCCACCGCAGCCCAGCTCAAGGCCTGGCTGCTCTGATTTCCTTTTCTCTTTAACCCCAGAAAGCACACCATGAAACTCCAGACCCTGACCGCCATCCTCGCCCTGTCCAGCAGCGCCCTGTTCGCGCAGACCGTGGACATCAAAGACGCCTGGGCCCGCGCCACCGTGCCGGGCCAGAAGGCCACCGGCGCCTTCATGAAACTCACCGCCAAGGACGGCACCCGCCTGGTCGGCGTGTCCTCGCCGGTCGCTGGCGTCAGCGAAGTGCACGAGATGAAGATGGACGGCGATGTGATGAAAATGCGCGCCGTGCAAGGTGGCCTGGAGCTGCCGGCCGGCAAGGCGGTGGAACTCAAGCCCGGCGGCTACCACGTCATGTTGATGGACCTGAAGGCACCGTTGGCCAAGGACAGCACCGTGGCGCTGACCCTGGTGTTCAAGGACGCCAAGGGCGTGGAGACCAAGACCGAAGTGACGGTGCCGGTGAACACCGCAGCACCTGCCGGCGGCATGCCCGCCATGGACCACAGCAAGCACAAGATGTAAGCGTCTGCGCGCCTCCCGATGAAAACCACACCGCGCCGCACACAGTCCTACCACCCCTGGGTGGTGTGGCTGGCCGTGCTCGTCGCGGTGCTGGGCGCGCTGGCGCCCACGGTGTCGCATGCGCTGATGCTTGCCAGCGGGCAGGCATCGCAGGGGGTCGAAATCTGTACCAGCGAAGGCCCCCGCTGGGTGGTCGGCGATGCCGCTGCCGCGGCAGACGACTCCGTGCCCCTGCCCGGGTCGGCGGTGCCGCCCGCCCATTGCCAGTTCTGCCTGCAAACCACAGACCGTGTCGCCTCCCTGGGTGATCCGCAGTCTTTTCTCTTCCCGGGGCACGATGGGCAGCGGGAGTCGCCGATCTGGCAACTGCTATTCCACACCGACACGCACGCGGTCACGCCACCGCCACGGGGGCCGCCGGGAAACTTCTGAGCTATTGAATCCATAGCGTTCCAAGCCCATTTCTAGAGGGCTGGAGGCGCTTTTTATAGTGAAGAAGAGGTCCCGAACATGTCGCATTTCCAAATCAAACCACTCCCCCTGGCGTTGTCGTTCGCCGTGCCTGCCCTGTGCCTGCTGTGCAGCAGTGCCCTGGCCGCCGATGTCAAAACCCTGGCCCTGCCGGCTGTGACCGTCAGCGACTCCAAGCTGGACAACACCGCACCCGGCGCCACCCAACTCGACAAAGCCAGCCTGGCGCCGCGCCTGTCTGCCACCAGTGACACGGCCAGCCTGTTGTCGGACATTCCCGGCGTCAGCCTGTATGGCGCCGGCGGCGTCTCCAGCCTGCCCGCCATCCACGGCCTGGCGGACGACCGGCTGCGCATCAAGGTGGACGGCATGGACCTGATTGCATCCTGCCCCAACCACATGAACCCGGCCCTGTCGTACCTGGACCCGACCAACGTGGGCGTGCTCAAGGTCTTTGCCGGTATCACGCCGGTCAGTGCCGGAGGTGACAGCATTGGCGGGACCATCATCGCGCAATCGCGCGCGCCCGAGTTCGCGCCAGCCGGCCAGAGCATCACCAAGGGCGAGCTGGGGGCGTTCTACCGGGGCAACAACCAGGCGCGTGGCGCCAACGTATCCGTCATGCACGCCACGGACGCCTTCAACATCAGCTACAACGGCTCTACCAGCAAGGCCGACAACTACACCGCCGGTTCCGATTTCAAGACCCATGACTTCACCGGCCGCGCCGGCCACAACCTGCCGCGCAACGAAGTGGGCTCCACCGCGTACGACACGCGCAACCAGACGATTGGACTGGCCTTCAAGAGCGACAACCACCTGTTCCAAGCCAAGCTGGGCTTTCAGGACATGCCGTTCCAGCTCTACCCCAACCAGCGCATGGACATGCTGGACAACACCCAGCGCAGCGTGAACCTGCGCTACGCCGGCCAGTTTGACTGGGGCACGCTGGACGCCCGTGCCTACCAGGAGAAGGTGGACCATTTCATGGACTTCGGCGCGGACAAGCGCTACTGGTACGGCATGGGGTCCATGGTGGCGGGCTCGTCGGTTGCAAGTCAACCCTGCGCGCCTATCAGCTCCACCTGCGCGGCAGGCATGCCTATGCTGACGGAAGGCAAGACCTCGGGCGTCAGCGTCAAGGGCGATGTGACCCTGGGCCAGCACGACGTGCTGCGCGTGGGGGGTGACATGCAGCAGTACCGCATCAACGACTGGTGGACACCGTCGGGTGGCGGCATGTACCCCGGCACGTTCTGGAACATCCGCGATGGCCAGCGTGACCGCAGCGCAGTGTTCGCCGAGTGGGAAGGCCGCAAGAGTGCCCAATGGATGACCCTGCTGGGTGCGCGCTACGAGCAGGTCACCATGGATGCGGGCGCAGCCGCAGGCTACAACCCGGCCGGAGGAGGCAACCAGGCTCGCGATGCCAACGCGTTCAACGCCCGCAGCCACAAGACGACCGACAACAATGTGGACCTGACCGCCGCGGCCAGCTACACCGCCAGCGACAACTACGCCATCGAATTCGGATTTGCCCACAAGACCCGCTCACCCAATGTGTACGAGCGCTTCACCTGGTCCACCTGGCAGATGGCGGCGCTGAT
>JAVBYK010000369.1 GCA_030824095.1 bacterium | reverse complement strand
GCCACCACGCATGAGATGGAAGACGGCGCCGAAAAGGCCGCCATGGGCGCCAGCATTGCCGTGGTGCCGCTGACCATTCCGCTGCTGACCGGCCCGGCCACCATGTCCACCGTGGTGATCTACGCGGAGAAGGCCAAGACCTTCTGGCAGCTCTCCACGTTGGTGGGCTATGGCGTCGTCATCGCTCTGGCCACCGCCGCCTGCTTTGCGCTGGCCCAGCCGATTGCCCGCGTGCTGGGCAAGACCGGCATCAACGTCATGACCCGCCTGATGGGCCTGATCCTGGCCGCGCTGGCGGTGGAGGTGATGTCCGATGGGCTGGTGAAGCTGTTTCCGGCGCTGGGGCATTAAGGCAAAACCTTGCCGTGAATACGCGCCTTGCGGCGCTGCCAGGACACCCCCTTCCACGATGACATCGCCCGAGACACTGACCATCACCGCTGCCGATCAGCACCGATTTGATGCGACCTTGTACACAACGCCTGACGCCTGTGCCCCGGTCCTGATCTTTCTGTCGGCCCTGGGAACGCCCGCCAAGGTGTACCGGCACTTGGGCAATGAAATGGTGCACCATGAGGTCCAGCTGTGCACGCCGGATTGGCGCGGCATTGGCAGCAGTTCCGTGCGGGCCGGACGCAAGAGTGACTTTGGATACCAACACCTCGTTGAATACGACATTGCGGCACTGGTCGCATCGGTACGTCAGCGCTTGCCGCGCGCCGCGATCTGGCTGGGCGGTCACAGCCTTGGCGGCCAATTGGCGCTTCTCAGTGCGGCTGGCATGCCGTCGAGTGTTGCTGGCGTCGTTTTGATTGCCAGTGGCAGCGTACACATGCCCTGCTACACCGGCAAGTTGCGCTGGGGTGTGCGTTTTCTGACCACGCTGTCGCCGATTGTCAGCCCGGTCTTGGGGTATTTTCCGGGATCACGGGTTGGGTTTGGCGGTCGTGAAGCCGCAGGTCTGATGCGTGACTGGAGTCATGTGGCCCGCACAGGCCGGTATCGCCCGGCCGGATCACAAATTGACTATGAGCGACTGTTGAACACGCTGGATGTGCCGGTGCTGGCACTTTCATTCGCGGCGGACCATTGGGCTCCGGCGGCCGCGACCGATGCATTGCTGCGCAAAGTCTCGAAGCGCCAGCCCACCCACCGGCATTGGAACGCACCTGAGACGCAAGGCATCGCGGTTGACCATTATTCCTGGATCAAGAAGCCATCACTGGTTGCACCAGAAGTGGCGAGATTCATCCGCGCGTCCGGGGCACACTGACCGCAGCGCCATACGTATCACCTTTGAATAGCCGATTGAAGACAACATGAACTGGCTCTCTCGCATCCTGCCGCAGCGCAAACCCTTGACACCTGAACAGCGTGCCCGGGACTTGCTCAGCGCCATTGATGCAGGCGGACTTCCACTGCATGCGGGAATCGTCAACGACATTGCCAGGAAGCTCGGGCTTGAAGTGGCACTGGACGCGCCCATGGAGGTGACGATTGCGCGGATCAGGGCCAAGATCGCAAAGTAGCGAGACCGCGCCCATGTGAGTTCGGAGCGTTATGCGGCCTTTTGCCCCCGCGCTCCAAAGGAGCCCCTTTGACCGAGCTTGGAGTCCAGGATGGCCTCCCCGCCTACTTCGCCCCCTGAACCCTCTCGGCCTTTTCCACCTGCTCCAGCCACTGTGCAATCTCCTCAATCACCGCATCCGCCGCCGCGGTCAGTGCGCGCACGCCACCGGCCGCATCCGCCGTGCTGGCTGCTCGCTGAACCACAAAACTGCGCTGGGCCACCAGACGCTCCATGCCGTTGGCGGCCTGGCCGACGGTGGCGCGCAGGCGCACCAGGCCGCTGCTGCGTTCGGCGGATTCGAACAACTGGCTGAACTCGTCCAACTCCAGGTGCAATGACAGCGCCGCGGGCGGCGCCACCATGCCCTGCGCGGCGTTGAGCACCGGGCGGCGCTGGCCCAATTGCTCGCGCAGACGCTGGCGCAGCAGAAGCGCCGGGGCCATGCTCCAGCGGGCCTGGGCGTAGGGGCGCAGCTGCTGGGCGTCGCTGTAGGCCAGCCGGTACAACACGGCGGTGCTGTCCAGCGCGGCGTTGGCATCGACCTCGGCCAGCACCAGCGCCGGCAGCGGGGCCATGCGGTTGACAGGGCTGCTGGCCACCGGGCCGGGGCCAAAGTCGTACACCAGCGCACGCGGATGCGGCTGCAGCGGCGAACAGGCGCCCAGCGCCAGGGCCATACAGACAAACAGGGCTCTAGCCCTCGTGGAATGGACCTCAATAGCTACTGATTTCATAGCGATTCCTGACTGAAAATGGGGCGCACGGGTGGCTGGGTGCATGGCGGACCTCAGCGGGACTTGGGTTCAACAAAGCCGGGCTCGCCCGGACCGGGCGGCACGGCGCCGTTGCCCAGCAACAGGGCCTGCGGGTTGTCGTTGACGGTTTCCACCGCGCGGCCGATGTGGCGCACGGTGCGGGCGGTGTCGTCCACCGTGCGGTTGACGCGCGGCACCAGCGTGGCGTTGAGCGACTGGCCGGTGGCCAGCAGCGCGTCGGTGCCCTGGGCGATCTGGTCCAGCGTGCCGCCAGGGGCACTCATGCGCTCGGACATGCGCTTGAAGGCGTCGGCCGACGCACCCACGGAATCTGCACTCTGCCCCAGGCGTTCGGAGTTGCTCTTCAGGCTTTTGAGCGCCGCGCTGGCGTCCTGCGCCAGCACCGGCAGGTTGGCCTGCTGGGCCACCTGGCCGATCTGGGCCGCCGCCTGGCCCAGGTTGTCAATCGCGTCCATCAGCTTCTTCTGGTTGGGCGCGGCCAGCAACTGGTTGACGCGCTGGCTGGCCTCGTCCAGCTGGTTGAGCAAGCCCGCGCCCTGGTCGGACAGGCGCGACATCAGGCTGGGGCGCATCGGGATGCGCGGGGGGCGCTCATCATTGGCGGCCAGCGCCTGCGAGGCTGCACCGGTGTCGTCGAGCTGGATGAAGGCCAGGCCGGTCACCCCCTGGAAGCCCAGCGTGGCAAAGGTGGCGGTGGTCATGGGCGCGGTGCTGTCCACGGCGAAACGCACCAGCACGTTGCCGACCTTTTCGGTGTCCAGCGCAATGGTCTGCACTCGCCCCACGGTCACGCCCTTGTAACGCACCGGCGCCTGCTCCTGCAGGCCGGTGACGCCCTCGCGGCTGGAGATTTCGAACAGGCGGTGCTCACCGGTGTCGCGCGTCAGCCAGGCGGCCAGCGCCACCAGCATGGCGGCCACGGCCAGCACAAAGGCACCGGCGGCCAGGGCGTGGGATTTGTTTTCCATAGTCGATTCGCTTTCTACACGGTAGGGGAGTGCAAGCGCAACAGCTCCTGCGCACGCAGGCCCCGGCCACCCAGGAAGAATTCCCGCACGAAGGGGTGGTCAAAGGCAATCACGTCCTTGGGCGGCGCGTCCACGATGACATGCTTGTCGGCGATCACCGCCACCCGGGTGCTGATCTCGTAAATGGTGTCCAGGTCGTGCGTGACCATGACCACCGTCAGGCCCAGCTCGTGGTGCAGGGAACGCAGCAGGTCACAGAACGCGTCGGAGCGGTCCGGGTCCAGGCCGGCGGTGGGCTCGTCCAGCAGCAACAGCGGCGGGTCCATGATGAGTGCCCGCGCCAGCGCCGCGCGCTTGACCATGCCGCCCGACAGGTCGGCCGGCATCTTGTGGGCGTGGGCTGGGTCCAGCCCCACCATTTGCAGCTTGACCATGGCGGCGTCGCGCACCAGGTCCTCGGGCAGGTTGTTCAACTCCCGCAGCGGAAAGGCAATGTTCTCCAGCACCGTGAAGGCCGAGTACAGCGCCCCGTGCTGGAACAGCATGCCCACCCGGCTGGCCGCACCGATGCTGGTGAG
>JAVBYK010000322.1 GCA_030824095.1 bacterium | reverse complement strand
GGCGCCAAGGGCCTGGCCTACATCCGCGTCAACGACCTGTCCAAGGGGCGCGATGGCCTGCAAAGCCCCATCGTCAAGAACATCCACGACACCGCGCTGAATGCGGTGCTGGAGCGCACCGGCGCGCAAAACGGTGACCTGATTTTCTTTGGCGCCGACAAGGCAAAGATCGTCAACGACGCCATCGGTGCCTTGCGCATCAAGATTGGCCACAGCGAATTCGGCAAGAAGAACGGCCTGTTCACGACCGGCTGGCGCCCGATGTGGGTGGTGGACTTCCCGATGTTCGAGTACGACGATGAAGCCCAGCGCTACACCGCAACCCACCATCCCTTCACCGCACCGAAGGACGGTCACGAAGACTGGATGGTCACCGCGCCCGAGAAGTGCATCTCCAAGGGCTACGACATGGTCCTCAACGGCTGGGAAATGGGTGGCGGCTCCGTGCGTATCCACCGTGCCGATGTGCAGCAGAAGGTGTTCGACGCGCTGAAGATCACGCCCGAAGAAGCCCAACTCAAGTTCGGTTTCCTGCTGGACGCCCTGCAGTACGGCGCGCCCCCCCACGGTGGCCTGGCCTTCGGCCTGGACCGCATCGTGACGCTGATGACCGGTGCCGAGTCCATCCGCGACGTGATCGCCTTCCCCAAGACCCAGCGCGCCCAGTGTCTGCTGACCCAGGCGCCGAGCCCGGTGGACGAGAAGCAGTTGCGCGAACTGCACATCCGCCTGCGCACACCAGAAGCCGCCAAGGCTGTCTGACGGTCGCCTTGGTGCACAATGAAAGGGCGCTATTGCAGCGCCCTTTTTTATGCCCCAACCTTTCAAGATTCCCCAGTCCGTGCTGGTGGTCATCTACACCCCGGCTCTGGACGTGCTGCTGATCCGGCGCGCGGATGGCCAGGAGATGGGCGCGGAGTATTGGCAATCGGTCACCGGTAGCAAGGATTCCCTGGATGAACCCTGGGCGTGCACCGCACAGCGCGAGGTACAGGAGGAAACCGGCATTGACTGCTCTGTAGGTGCGGCCCAGCCGGCTGTTCTGGTGGACTGGCAGCTGGAGAACGTCTATGGCATCTATCCCCAGTGGCTGCACCGCTATGCCCCCGGGGTGACCCTGAACACCGAACACCTGTTCGGGCTTCAGGTGGCCGCGGGCTGTGCCGTTCGACTCAATCCGCGGGAGCACACGGCTTACCAGTGGCTTCCGTACCGGCAGGCGGCAGACGCCTGTTTCTCGCCTTCCAACGCGGAGGCGATTTTGCAGTTGCCCCGCATGGCTGCACTGGCAGCGATACAACAGGAGAGTGTGGCATGAGTATGGTTCGGGTGGCCACCTACAACATCCACAAGGGTGTGCAAGGCATTGGCCCGGCGCGGCGGCTGGAGATCCACAACCTGGGCCATGCGGTGGAACAGTTGGACGCCGACATCGTCTGCCTGCAGGAGGTGCGCAAGGTCCACCGCCGCGAGGCGGAGTACTTTCCCCATTGGCCGGAGCAGCCGCAGGCCGACTTCCTGGCACCCGAGGGGTACACCGCCGTCTACCAGACCAACGCCCACACCCGCCACGGCGAGCATGGCAACGCGATGCTGTCGCGTTGGCCGGTGGTGTCGCACCAGCACGAGGACATGTCGGACCACCGGTTTGAGCAGCGTGGCCTGCTGCATGCCGAGGTGCTGGTGCATGGTCGTGCTGTGCATGTGCTGGTGGTGCATTTGGGTTTGATCAAGGCCAGCCGTGCACGCCAGTTGGCCCAAATCCAGCGTTTCATTGCGCGAGAAATACCACCCCTGGCGCCTTTGGTGGTTGCGGGTGATTTCAATGACTGGGGCACCCTGGTTCAGAGCATGCTGGGTACGGCTGGCCTGGAGACCTTTGGGCAGGAGCGCAAGGCCACTTTCCCATCGCGCCTGCCGGTGGTGCAACTGGACCATGTCTACGTCAGGGGCATGCAACCGCTGGGCCTGCACGTGCCGCGTGGGCGCATCTGGGGCCGCATGTCGGACCATCTGCCGCTGATTGCGGAATTTGATTTGCCGGCGGCCCCGATTTGACTGCGAACCCGTTGAGTGGCGGCCACCACCTGCAGTTGCTGCAGGGCGGGGCGGATTTTTTCCCGGCGCTGCTGGCTGCCATCGATGCCGCAACGGACGAGGTGCGGCTGGAAACCTATATCTTCCATTTTGATGCCAGTGGCGAGCGTGTTGCCGCCGCACTGGAGCGCGCAGCGCAGCGTGGCGTGGCGGTGTACCTGGTCATGGACGGCATTGGCACGCCTATGGTGCCGGCGCAGTGGATTCTGCGATTCGAACAGGCTGGCGTGCGCTGGCACCGGTTCTCGCCGCTGGGACGCTGGGGCCTGTTGATTCCGGTGGGCTGGCGCCGCTTGCATCGCAAGCTGTGCGTGGTGGACGCGCAGGTGGCCTTTTGTGGGGGCATCAATATTCTGGATGACCATGTGGACCCCAGCTATGGGGCTCTGGAGTCGCCCCGCTTTGACTTTGCCGTGCGGGTGACGGGGCCGCTGGTTGCCGTTGCGCAGCAGACCGTGGTCCAGTTCTGGGGCCGTTTGCAGTTCACGCGGCAACTGGAGAACCTGAAGTTCGGCGGTGCACGCCAGACCTGGAAGGACGCTGCTTTGTCAGCCTGGGGCCCCGGTGTGGTGGCAACGGATCGCTCCGCGCTGGGGCACGGCGGCGTGAGCGCGGCCCTGGTGCTGCGCGACAACGTGCGCAACCGCAACCGTATCGAGCGCGCCTACCGCAAGGCAATCGCCGACGCCCGCCATGAGGTGCTGATTGCCAGTGCCTACTTCCTGCCGGGTGGCAAGCTGCGCCGGGCGCTGATCCACGCTGCCCGCCGGGGGGTGCGGGTGCGCCTGCTGCTGCAGGGGCGCTATGAGTATTTCATGCAGTATCACGGTGCTAGGCCGGTGTTTGGCGTGTTGTTGGCGGCGGGTGTCGAAATCCACGAGTATTCCGCCGGTTTCCTGCATGCCAAGGTGGCGGTGGTGGACAGTCACTGGGCCACGGTGGGTTCCAGCAACCTGGACCCTTTGAGTCTGTTGCTGGCACGGGAAGCCAATGTGGTGGTGGAGGATGCGCCGTTTGCCCGCGCGCTGCGCACCAGTTTGCTTCACGCCATGAAGACCCAGGGCGTGCAACTGGACGCGCAAGCCTACGCGCAGCGGCCCTGGCGCCAACGCTTTCTGGACCGGCTGGCCTTCGGGGTGATGCGCCTTTTGTTGTTTCTGGCAGGTCGTCGCTATTGAATTGATAGCGTGTTACGCAATAAACACGAGGGCTGGTGGCCAAAAACCTTACTAGTCAAAGGCTGGTAGTATTCGCTGATGTTAATGAAGAATCAGAGCACCATGAACCCAGCGGATGAAGATCAGGGAACTCCGGTTTCCGTCAAGATTCGGGAGCGCCTGCTGGCCGCCCGCAAACGTTTCCACGCCAATGACAACATCGCCGAGTTTGTGACTCCGGCTGAGCTGGAGCTGTTGCTGGATGAGGTCGAGGCCAAGATGCAGGGGGTGTTGGACAGTCTGGTGATCGACACCGCCAACGACCACAACACCGACAACACCGCCCGCCGCGTGGCCAAGATGTATGTGCAGGAAGTGTTCCGTGGCCGCTATGTGCAGGGCCCCAACATCACCGAATTCCCCAATGTGGGCCACCTCAACGAACTGATGATCGTCGGCCCCATCACCGTGCGCAGCGCCTGCAGCCACCATTTCTGCCCGGTCATCGGCAAGATCTGGATCGGCGTCATGCCCAATGAGCACACCAACGTGATTGGCCTGTCCAAATACGCACGTCTGGCCGAATGGATCATGGGCCGCCCCCAGATTCAGGAAGAGGCCGTGGTGCAACTGGCCGACCTGATCCAGGA
>JAVBYK010000372.1 GCA_030824095.1 bacterium | reverse complement strand
GAGAACACCTGGATCGCATCCATCAAGCGGTTAGCCTGCTCCCCCATGTGGGTGGCGGCGGAGCGGTTGCGCTCCACAATCGTGGTGTTTTGCTGCGTCATCTCATCCAGCTGTGTAACCGCCTGGCCAACCTGCGAGATTCCGATGAACTGCTCCTTGGATGCAACCGTGATTTCGGCCATCAGGTCGTTGACGCGGCTGACCTGTTGAACGACCTCCGTCATGGTGTGTTCGGCGTCGCTCACCAGTTTGGAGCCGTTCTCGACGTTGGCGACGGAGGTATCGATCAGGCCCTTGATTTCCTTGGCCGCCGCCGCCGACCGTCCCGCCAGGCTGCGCACCTCGCTGGCCACCACGGCAAAGCCACGGCCTTGCTCTCCGGCACGGGCCGCCTCCACCGCGGCGTTCAGGGCCAGGATATTGGTCTGGAAGGCAATGCCGTCGATCACGCCAATGATGTCCGCAATTTTGTTGCTCGACTCGGTGATCCGCGTCATCATGGACGCCATGTTGGTCATGGCCTGGCCGCCCTTGGCAGCGATTTCGGTGGCCGCATGCGCCAACTGGTTGGCCTGCTGTGCGGTGTCGGAGTTTTGGTGCACCGATGCGGTTTGCTGCTCCATGGCTGCCGAGGTGCGCTCCAGGTTGGCAGCCGCCAGCGAGTTGTGGTCGGACAGTTCATTGGTCGTGGCGGAAATCTCCAGACTGGCGCCGTGCACACCCGCCGCCTGCTCATGCACATCGGCCACCAGGGAGTGCAGGTTCAGGCTCGCCTGATTGATGGAACGTGCAATCAGGCCGATGTCGTCGCAGCGGTTGAAACCCAGCGGCTCGGGCTCCTCACCACTGGCGACCTGCTGTGCCAGCACCGCCGTCTTGCGCAAGGGGGTCGTGATTTGCGCCTCGATGAACCACGCTGCCATGAGCAGGCTGCCCGCCACCAGCGCCACCATGGCCGCCAGCGCAGCCCCAGTCAGGCCACTCAGCGGCAAGGCCCCGCACAGTAGCGCGGCCGCCAGCAGCAGGGGAATGCGGCTGCGCCAGGCGGTGGGCAAGAGCTGCAGCGCGCTGGCCCAGCGCATGAGCCCGGTGCGCACGACCAGGCCCCGGTGGAATGTGAGTCCCTGGGCCTTTCCATCCTTGACGCGGCGGTACAGCGCTTCGGAGGCGGCGACCTCGTCGCGCGAGGGCACCGTGCGCACGGACAGATAGCCCGCGAGTTGGCCGTTGCGGTGCATCGGCGTGGCATTGGCACGCACCCAATAGTGGTTGCCGTCCTTGGTCCGGTTCTTGACCAAGGCGGTCCAGGATTGCCCCTCTTGCAGGCTCTTCCACATATCGGCAAACGCTTCGCCGGGCATGTCGGGGTGGCGCACCAGATTGTGGGGTTGTCCCACCAGCTCGTCGTGGGAGAAACCGCAGGCCCGGCTGAATGCGGCATTGGCGTAGGTGATGCGGCCTTTGGTGTCAGTGGTTGACAGCAGTGTCTCGTGCGGCGGGAGTGGGTTCTCGCACTGGGTCACGGGGAGGTTGGTTCTCATTCTTTGGATTCCAGGTCTATCGATTGCGGGCTGCGCTAGGCGGGCTGGAAGAAGTGGCTGCTGTACTGCATGTCCTCTTCCAGAATGTGTTTGTTGAGCCATGCCGTGACGAATTCGAGCAGGCCGCTGCGCACATCGTGGCGAATGCCCTGAAAGTATTCCCAGCGGAAGTCTTCCAGGCGGCGGCAGATGTGCCGGTGAATCCGGATGTGGCGCTCCCGGTCGTCAAAGTCCACCTGCTCCAGCAAGCGTTCTTCACGTGCAAAGTGGGACTCGGTGTAGTGCACCAGGTCATCAATCACGAACTCGATGATCTGCCGGTTGCCCATGCCATCGGCCATCCAGAGCCGGTTGACAATGTCGATCAGTTGCCGGTGGTCCGCATCCAGATCCGGCTCGCCCACCGACATGGCCGGACTCCAGGCGATGTACCGCGTGGCTTTTTCCTGCATCTTGAGTCGCACAAAGGCATCGACCACCACCGGATCAAAGTGCCGACCCGACTCCGACTGGATCAGGTCCATGGCCTTTTCATGCGGCCAGGCCTGCTTGTAGGGCCGCTTGCAGGTCAGGGCGTCATAGACATCCACCAGCGCCACAATGCGCGCCGCCAACGGAATGGCTTCTCCCCGCAGGCCATCCGGGTAGCCCTTTCCATCAAACCGTTCGTGGTGATGGCGTGCCACCTCAGCCGCCATCGACAGCAGGGCGCCATCATCCATACGCCGCGACGCCCTGACCAGATGCTCATGGCCGAACACCGCGTGCTGTTCCATGGTGCGCCGCTCTTCGGGGCTGAGCGGTCCGGGTTTGAGCAGGATGCTGTCGGGGATGGCAATTTTCCCCGTGTCGTGCAGGATGCTCGCCATGCCGACTTGTTCCAGGAATTCGGCATCGATGGCGGCGTTGTCCTGCGCCAGCAAGTGGGCGATTTCGGTCGTCATGCGGGCCACCCGGGCCACGTGCTCGCCAGTGTCCACATCACGGAACTCCGCCAGAGCCGACAGGGTGGTGATGGTGGCATTGCGGGTGCGCCGCAGCTCCTGCGCCATCTGGCACTGGTCAATGGCCGTGGCAATCATGTTGGCAAAGGCCTGCAGCAAGCCTTTCTCCCAGGGCCGCAGGGCACCGTCCAGCGTCAGGAAGAGGCTGGCGGTGTATCCATTGGCCGTCAGCAGGTAGATCGCCGTGCCATCGGCGTCAAACTGGCTGCGGCATTGCGCAATGGCGTCTTGCAGCATGCGCCGGGCCCGAGGGTCCGCCACGCGCCCCAGTGGAGTGCAGTTGTGGTCGTCGTGGCAACCGCTTCCCGCAATCACCACGGGGTGCCGCTCGGCCGTATTGCCCAGATAGCAAAAAAGTCCTCCTTGGGTGGGCAGGCCCTGCTCCTGGATCGCCTGCAAGGACAGCGATGCCAGGTCGCGCAGATTTTTCACCCCGCAGAATGCCGCCGACAGCGCCGGCAGGTTGGCCAGCGTGTTGTGGCCGCGGCAGTTGCACACCGCGGGCGCGTCGCCCACCACCAGCATGGACGGGCGCTGGGCGCCATGGGGAGTATTTTCGGTCTGCGGTGTGTCACCCAGTCGATTCGGCATGAATATCTGCTCCGTCACCGGTACAAGAGGCTCGGCACAGTCTGTTGTGAGGCGCCCCGTTCCCTATCCCAGCAGGCGCTTGAAGAACTGGCCCAGCACGGACTTGGGCGCCTCTCGCCGCGTGCAATGCGCGGCATAGTCCCTGTCGGATGCCAGGATGTGGTTGATGAGCCAATCCTTGAGGAAGTGCACGATTTCCAGACTCAGCCGCTGGCCGGCGATGATCTTCTGCTTTTCCTCGGCAATGCGGGTCACGAATTGGTCATGGGCCTGCTTGTGGCGCTTGAAGTCGGGGTAATCCATTTCACGCATGAAGATTTCTTCCGCGGTGAAATGCGTCAGCGTGTATTTCTCCAGCTCATCAACAATCAGCAGGGTTTTGCCGGCATCGGGCTTGCTGGCAACGGTTACCGCCCAAACCTGGTTGATCAGGTCAATCAACACCCGATGCTGCGCATCGATTTCAGGCATTTTGATGCTGAATTCGTCTGACCAGGCGACCAATGACGGACCACTTGACATGAAGTACCCACTCCCAAGGATTGCGGTTTGCTGCCGGTTTCGTCGGCATGCCGGCGTACGGTCACCGACAACTCCGCATGGTAGGCAGAGGCGTTCTGCTTGGGTATTCTGGTAGCGGTGTATTCCCACTACCGGTTTACCGGTAGTGGAGGCGGGCGGGTTGGTGCTAGGCGTTAGCCACCAGTCCGTTGCGGATGGCGTAGTGCGTGAGCGCCACGACGCTGTTCACTTCCAGCTTGCGCATGATGTTGCGACGGTGCACCTCGAC
>JAVBYK010000415.1 GCA_030824095.1 bacterium | reverse complement strand
CCCTTGATCACGTCCGCACCGGCCAGCAGTTGGGCGGCGTGGCAGATGGCGGCCACCGGTTTGTTGGTGTCAAAGAAGTGCTTCACCATGGCCACAACGGCGGGGTAGGTGCGCAGGTATTCGGGGCCGCGGCCACCGGGCAAGACCAGCGCGTCATAGTCCTGCGCCTTCACATCGGCAAACGTGGCGTTCAAGGCGAAGTTGTGGCCAGGCTTTTCGCTGTAGGTCTGCGCACCTTCGAAATCGTGGATGGCGGTCTTGATGGCGTCACCGGTCTTTTTGTCCGGGCACACCGCGTGCACCGTGTGGCCCACGGCCAGCAGCGCCTGGAAGGGCACCATGGTTTCGTAGTCTTCGCAGTAGTCACCGCAGATCATCAGAATCTTTTTCGCTGCCATGTCGGTCTCCTCATGTAGTTGAAAGGCAGACCGATTGTTGGGCGCAGTGGCAGCGCCGTGGTGGTAGCGGGTTGTGACATAGTGCAAACCCGTAGGCGTCTCTATGACGCTATATATTTAATAGCTATCTAGTCAATATCCACGAGGGCTAGAAGCTGATTTAGCAACAAATCATCCCGCCAGACGGGCGGCGTCACGGGCGGCGACGCGCCCTTCATCGGTCGGCACCACCCAGACCTCCACCGCGCTGCTGGGCGCATGCACCGCCAGGGTTTCGCTGCCGACGGCGGCCTGGTTCAGCGTGGGGTCGATCTGCACGCCCAGGTAGGCCAGGCTGGCACAGACATCGGCGCGGAGTTGGGCATCATGCTCGCCAATGCCGCCACTGAAGGCCAGCACATCCAGGCCGCCCAAGCAGGCGGTCAGCGCCCCGCTTTCGCGCACCACGCGGTGGGTGAACATGGCGATGGCCTTTTGTGCTGGCGCCGAGCCGTCGGCGCGCAGGCGGCGCATGTCGGCCGAGATGCCGGACACGCCCAGCAGGCCGCTCTGTTTGTACAGCAGGGTCTGTAGGCGCTTGTGGTCCCAGCCCTGCTCCAGCAGGTACAGCAACACGCCGGGGTCCAGGTTGCCGGTGCGTGTGCCCATCATCAGGCCGTCCAGCGCGGAGAAGCCCATCGTCGTGGCGCAGCTCTTGCCTTCGCGCGCGGCGCACAGGCTGGCGCCATTGCCCAGGTGGGCCATCAGCACACGACCCGGTGCGCGCGGGCTGCGTTCCAGCAAGGAGTCCATGATGAACTGGTAGGACAGGCCGTGAAAGCCGTAGCGGCGCACGCCCTGTTCGGCCAGGGACTGCGGCAAGGCAAAGGCGTAGTCCACCTCGGCCAGCGTGGCGTGGAAGGCGGTGTCAAAGCAGGCAATCTGTGGCAGCTCGGGGAAGGCCTGGCGGAAGGCGCGCACGCCCTCCAGGTTATGTGGCTGGTGCAGCGGTGCCAGCGAGTTCAGCTGTGTCAGGTGTTCCAGCACGGCATCGGTCACGATGACGCTCTCACGGTACTCGGCGCCACCATGCACCACGCGGTGCGCCACGGCCTCAATGCGCGGCACGCCCGGCTCGCTGGCCAACAGCGTGCGCAGTGCCTCCAAAGCGCGGGCGAACGAGCTGCCGGCACCGTCGGCCAGCGCCTGCTGGTGCGATGCGCCGTTGAAGCGCCAACCCATCTCGGGCGATCCTCCGGGCTCCAGCCCTTCGATATTGCCGGTGAGCACGGCAGGCAACACATCGGCGCCATGGCGTGGGTGCAGGGAGAACTTCAGGGTCGACGACCCGGCATTGACGGCAAGGATGGCCATGGGTGCTCCTGGCGCTCAGGCCTTGTTGTTCCAGTTCTTGCGGGCGTGCGTGCGCCGCGCGTTGTGTGCGGCCAGCAGGGCCAGCAGGGCGGATGCCACGCGGTTGGTCGGGCCGTCGGCACGGCTGGTGAGCGCAATCGGAATGCGTGCGCCCAGCACCAAGCCGGAGCCGGACGCGCCGGCCAGGTATTCCAGCTGCTTGGCCAGCATGTTGCCGCTCTCCAGATCGGGCACGGCCATGATGTCGGCATGGCCGGCAACGGGGGAGTTGATGTGCTTGATCTCGGCCGCCTCCGCGGAGATGGCGTTGTCAAACGCCAGCGGGCCATCCAGGATGCCACCGGTGATCTGTCCACGGTCGGCCATCTTGCACAGGGCCGCGGCGTCCAGTGTGGACGGGATGCTGGGGTTGACCGTTTCCACCGCCGACAGGATTGCCACCTTGGGCTGGTCCACACCCATGATGCGGGCGAAGTCAATGGCGTTCTGGATGATGTCCACCTTTTCCTGCAGCGTGGGGTGGATGTTCAGCGCGGCGTCGGTAATCAACAGCGGCTTGCTGTACAGCGGAATGTCAAAGCGGAACACATGGGACATGCGCCGCCCGGTGCGCAGCGTGGGGCGCTTGAGCACTTCGTGGATCAGCTCGTCGGTGTGCAGGCTGCCCTTCATGATGACCTCGACCTCGCCCTTGGCGGCCATCTCGGCGGCCATCTCGGCTGCGGCGTGGCTGTGGCTCACGGAGATGATTTCCACACCGGTCAGGTCAATGCCACCTTCTTCGGCCAGGTGGCGGATGCGCACCTCGGGGCCAATCAGCACGGGGATGATCAGGCCGTAGCGGGCCGAGTCCATGGCACCGCTGAGCGAGCCGATGTCGCAGGGGTGCACCACGGCACAGCGCACCGCCTCCAGGTCCTTGCCCATGGCCAGCAGGTCCTTGAAGCGTGCCTCGGGATCAAACAACTGGATCTTCGGGCCACTGGTCTTGGGCAGGCGCACCTTCTTGGTCGGCGCCAGTACGCGGGCTGTGCCGTGCAGCACGCGCTCGCCCTTCTGGTTGACCAGCTGACAATCCATCTCCACGACCTTGTTGGCGTCGTCCTTGCGGGTCACGGTCACGGTGACCGAGATGGTGTCACCCACCCGCACCGGCTTGACGAAGTGCAGCACCTGGTCCTGGTAGACGGTGCCGGCGCCCGGAAACTGCGTGCCCAGCAGGGCCGAGATCAGTGTGCCGCCCCACATGCCGTGGGCCACCACGCCCTGGAACAGGCCGTCGCTGGCGTATTCGGGGTCCATGTGCGAGGGATTGGTGTCGCCCGACACGGCGGCAAAGGCCTGGATGTCACCCACCGTCAGCGTGCGCAACATGCGTGCGCTGCGGCCAATGGTGAGCTCGTCGTAGGTGACGTTTTCGACAAATTCTTCAGTGGGAATCATGTTCATGGCAGCGGTAGTAGGTGGCAGTGCGGACCATTGTGCCAAAAGAAGTTCGGGTAAACCCTAGGCCAAGCTACCCAATGGCGAATTCGCCACATGGTAGCTTGACTTACATCAAGCAGACGCCCTCGCGGGACAGAGGTTGTCTCAGTTCAGCATGGCTTCCAGGCCCTCGGTCAGCACCTGGAGCGTGGGCATAGCGTCGTCGCCCGCATCGGCGGAATCCGCCGCGTGAACAGGCGCCCAGTGGGGCTTCAGGCTCAGGCGCCGTGCCACATCCGCCGGGTAGGTTGCCAGTGCGTCTTCATCTGCAGTGGCCAGCACCTCGGTGCGGGCGCGCCAGGCACCCAGGTGCACCCAGCCGGCCGCTTCGGAGAACTCGGGCGAGGCCAGCGGTTGCGGCACCGCCTGCAGGGCGGCGATGATGGGATCGGGAAAGTTCCAGAGTTTGGCCAATGCCGCCGCCACGTCGCCATGGTGAAAGCCCAGGGCCTGCTGCTCCAGCTCGGCGCGCCGGGCATCGAGCACATGGCACTTCTTGTCCAGCGGAACCATGGCCTCGGGTGCGGCGGCGTGCAGGTGCAGCTGGCCAATGCCGTGCATCAGGCCCACGGTGAACACCAGATCGCCATTGACGCCTTCGCGGCTGGCCAGCCAGCGCGAGGCGCAGGCGGTGTAGAGGTTGTAGCGCCAGAACTGCGGCAGGTCCATGCCCTTGGTGTTGCGAAAGGCGGC